>NZ_JCACVY010000170.1:0-9473 GCF_058833935.1 Roseomonas sp. TS2
CGGCCTGCCGATCCCGCGCTTCGTCTCGCTGCGCAGCGACGAGGTGAACCTGCGCATCGGCCCCGACACGCGCTACCCGATCGAATGGACCTACCAGCGGCGCGACCTGCCGGTGGAGATCCTGCGCGAATACAACCAGTGGCGCCGCATCCGCGACATGGAGGGCACGGAAGGCTGGGTGCACCAGTCCACCCTGGCCGGCCGCCGCACCTTTCTGGCGCGGGGCGAGGGCCCGCACGAGATGCATGGCAGCGAGTCGGAGGCCAGCCCGGTGGTGGCGCGGCTGATGCCGGGCGTGGTGGGCCGGCTGCGCAGCTGCCGCGCCGACGGCGCTTGGTGCGAGGTGCAGGTGGGCAGCCACCGCGGCTACCTGAAGCGCAGCCAGATCTGGGGCATCGCCCCGGGCGAGGACGTCAACTGAGGCGGCAGGGGCGCCGGCCGGACAGGCGCCGCCCCGCCCGATGCAGGCGGCCCATGCAGACGGCCCGGTGCAGGTACCTCAGTGCAGGCGCTGGCTCAGTGCAGGCGTTGGCTCAGTGCAGGCGCTGGCTCAGTGCAGGCGTTGGCGCAGCTCCACCGCCAGCAGGCGCGCCCGCTGCGCCGCCTCGCTGCCGGGCGGCACCAGCGCCAGGAAGCGGTCCAGGCATTGCAGCGCGGCGCCGATCTCGTCCAGCCGCTGATGCATCAGCGCCGCCTCGCGCCACAGCATGGCGGCGGCGGGGGCGACGCGCAGCATGTCCTGCACGCAGCGCATGGCGGACGGAATGTCGCCGGCCTGCAGGCGGCGGAGCTTCAGGTTGTTCTGCAGCCGCAGCAGCACGTCCCGCTTGCCGACCGGCGCCAGCAGGTCCGGCCGCAGCTCCGCCTGCGGCCCCTGCATGCGCTTCAGCAGGCCGCGCAGCTCGGGCGCCTGCAGCGGCGCGCCGCCGTTGAACGGGTCCAGCACCCCCTGCCCCGGCGTGCCTTCCAGCCCGATCAGGAAATGGCCGGGGAAATCCAGCCCGTGCGCGCCCCAGCCGGCGGCCTCGGCGGCATGCAGCCAGAGGATGCCGAGGGCCACGGGCAGGCCCCGCCGGCGTTCGATCACATGGATCAGGTTGGCGTTGGCGGGGGCGTCGTAGCCCTCCTGGTCCCCCGCATAGCCGAAGCGGCCATGCAGCACCTCGGCCAGCACGGCCAGGCGGCGGCCAGCGTCCCCGCGGTCGGCGTCCGGCGTGGCGATGGCGGCCTCGACCATGGCGCGGGCCAGGTCGGAGAGATGCCGCTCGGCAGCCCGCCAATCCGCCTCAGGGGCGTCGATGCGGGCGAATTGCAGGGCGACGGCGCCGAGATCCAGCTCGGCATCCGGCAGTTTTCCAGCGGCGTCCAGCGCGGCGCGCGCTTCCGCCTCAGCGGTGAGATCGGCCATTCCTTGAGGGATGGCTATGGGGGGCGGCCCGGTCAAGGGGCCGCCCTTTCTGTTCAGCCGCGCACCAGCATGGCGCCGAGCGGCTTGCCGCCCAGGATGTGCACATGGAAGTGCGGCACTTCCTGGCCGGCATCCTCGCCCATGTTGGTCAGCACGCGGTAGCCCTGGCCCTCCAGCCCGAGCTGCCGCGCCACCAGCCCGACGGCGCGCCAGAAGCCCGCCATCTCCTCCGGGCTGGCGGCGGCGGAGAAATCCGCCACCGAGACGTAGCGCCCCTTCGGGATCACCAGCACATGCACCGGCGCCTGCGGCGCGATGTCGTGGAAGGCCAGGGCATGCTCGTCCTCATGCACCTTGTTGGCCGGGATCTCGCCGCGCAGGATGCGGGCGAAGATGTTGCCCCCGTCATAGGGCGGCATTCCGGACACGGGCATGGCGTCTTCCTCTCTCCTGTGGGTTCGGTCCGTGGGCGAAGGAGGCCTCAGGAAAACTGGCCTCAGGAAAACTGGTGTCAGGGCAGCTTGGTGGTCTCGGCGGCGCGGACGATGCCCTTCGGGCGGGCGGCCTTCTCGGCGATGCCGGAGATGCCCTCGCGCCGCACCAGCTCGCCCCAGACCTCCTCGGGGCGGATGCCGGCATCCACCCAGACGACGATCAGGTGGTAGAGCAGGTCCGCGCTCTCCAGGATGGTGGCCTCGCGGTTGCCCTGCGTCGCCTCAATGACGCATTCCACCGCCTCCTCGCCCAGCTTCTGCGCCACCTTGGCGGTGCCGCGCGCCATCAGCCGGGCGGAGTGGGACAGGGTGGTGTCGCCCGAGAGGCGGCGCGCCTCCACCGTCTCCCACAGCCGGCGCAGCACCTCGATATCGCCCGTCACCGGCACGGAGAGCGGCTCGAGGTGGCGCGCCTCGGCCTTCAGCGCCGCCTTGCGCGGCTTGGCCACGGCCGGGATGGTGGGCGGCAGCGGCAGCGCCGCCTTGCCCTTCTTGGCCGCCGGCTTCTGCACCGCCACCTTCTTCGCCACCGCCTTCTTCGCCACCGCTTTCTTCAGCGCGGCCTTCGGCGCGACCTTGGCCTTCACGGCCTTCTTCTTCATGTCCTTGGCCATCGGTTCAGGCGACCTTGCTGGCGGGAAGCGGGCGCACCGGCAGGCCGGCGGCGGCGAGCGCCGCCTTGGCCTCGCCGATGCGCATCTCCCCATAGTGGAACACACTGGCGGCGAGCAGCCCGGTGGCCCCGGCCTGCGCGCCCTCGACGAAATGCCGCACCGTGCCGACCCCGCCGGAGGCCACGAGCGGCAGCCGCACCCGCCCCCGCAGCGCCCGCAGCAGCTCGAGATCGAAACCGGACTTGGTGCCGTCCCGGTCCATGGAGGTGACGAGCAGCTCGCCCGCGCCGAGGGAGGCCACCTGTTCCGCCCAGCCCAGCGCGTCGATGCCGGTGCCGCGGCGGCCGCCATGGGTGAACACCTCCCACCGCCCCTCGCCCACCTTCCGGGCATCGATGGCGACGACGATGGCCTGGCTGCCGAACGCCTCCGCCGCGCGCCGCACCAGCTCGGGGTCGGTCACGGCGGCGCTGTTGATGCTGGCCTTGTCGGCGCCGGCGAGCAGCAGGCGGCGCACATCCTCGACCGAGCGCACGCCGCCGCCGACGGTGAGCGGGATGAACACCTCCGCCGCGGTGCGCGAGACCACGTCGTACATGGTGTCGCGGTTCTCGTGCGTGGCGCCGATGTCGAGGAAGGTGATCTCGTCCGCGCCCTCGGCGTCATAGGCGCGGGCCTGCTCCACCGGGTCCCCGGCATCGCGCAGCGCGACGAAGTTGACGCCCTTCACGACGCGGCCGTCCTTCACGTCCAGACAGGGAATGACACGGAGCGCGAGCATGGCGGGGCGGAACCTCCGGGCGGGGATGCGGAGATAGGGCGATGCGCCGGCCGGGCGCCAGGGTCAAGGGCCAGGGCCAAGAGAGTGTCCATGGAAATGCACCTCCCTGTTGAACCCGGGCGGCCGGCACGCGTTGCGCCGGCATGGAAGAGATGGTGCTGCGCGGTGTGGGGTGGGTGGTGCTGGCGGTGGAGGTGGCGGCGGCGCTGATCATCGCCGGCGCCGTGGCCGAGGCGGCGTGGCGCGTGCTGGCGCTGCTGCGGCTGCGCTCCGGCCAGGGGCGCGACGCCGCCAAGCAGGCGGCGCGGCTGCACCTGGCGCGCTGGCTGATGGTGGCGCTGGAATTCACCCTGGCCGCCGACATCCTGCGCACCGTGGTGGCGCCGAGCTGGGACGATATCGGCCAGCTCGCCGCCATCGCCACGTTGCGCACCGTGCTGAACCTGTTCCTGGAGCGCGAGATCGACCAGGCTTCCAGGAAGGAGGCGGCCGCCCGCGGGCCGGGCGGCGCTACTCCAGCGTGACGCGCACCGAGACCGGCTCGGCCGCGAGGCCGGTGTAGGTGGTGGTGTAGGTGCGCCCCTTCTCCGCCGGCATGGCGGGGGAGAAGCCGCCGAGCGAGATCAGGTCCCCCGCCTTCAGCGCCATGCCGCGCGCCTTCAGGTCCTGCACCAGCCAGGGGATGACGTTCAGCGGGTGGCCGAGCAGCGCCGTGCCGGGCGCGCTGGCCAGCTCCTTCTGGTCGTGGGCGAAGCGCACGGTCATGCTGCCGAGGCGCGCGGCGAAGGCTTCCGTCGCCTCCGGCACGATCGGCTCCCCCACCACGCCGAGCCGGGCGCCGACGCCGATCGCCAGCAGGTTCGGCCCGTCCATCTTGCCGAGATCGGCCAGCGCCAGGTCGGGCAGCTCGATGAAGGGGATGACCTGGTCGATCTGGCGGAGGATGGCGACATGGTCCTCCCCCGCCTCGGCGATGGCGGCGTCCTTCACCCGCACGATCAGGTCGGCCTCCACCACCGGCACGGCGGCGAAGTCGGCCGGCAGGGTGTCGCCCGACCTGGCGCGCACCGTGGCGGCGTAGATCGGGCCGGCCAGCGGGTGGGAGACGCCGAAGCGCTTCTGCGCCGCCGCGTTGGTCAGCCCCACCTTCCAGCCCACCGGCTCGCCCAGGTGCTCGCGCATGGCGGGCACCAGGCGGGACTGGGCGCAGAGCCCGTCCTCCAGCGTCAGGCTGCGGCCGAAGGGCTGCACGGGAGCCTTGGCCAGAAGCGAGGCGGCCATGGCGCGCATGGCGGCGGCATCCGGGCAGCCGGGGCCGGGCTCGGGCGGCGCGGCGCGCAGCCCGGCGGGCGCCAGCAGCGTGGCGCCGAGGAGCAGCGGAATCGAGGCGGAGGCGGTGCGGCGCGTCATTCGGGCGTTTCCTCGGGCCAGGGTCGGCGGAGGATAAGGGCGCGGCGCGCCGGGCGGCAATCGGCGCGGCCCGGCCCAAGCCCGCGGATGGCGGACGCACCCGATCATCTTTTCTCAAGGGCCGCCCCGATGCCCAAGAACCCGACGCCCGGGAACCCGATGCCCCAGAACCCGATGCGCGGGACGGTGCGCCAGGACGCCGCCCGCGCCGGAAGCCAAGGGCCCGGCCTGCTCCGGCTTTGCCCTTGTCCTTCCCGCCCGTATCCTTCCCGCCGGACCGAAGGACGCAACCTCTTGACCACCATCAGCGTCGGCCCCGCCGGGGACCAGGACACCGACGGCCTCCTCTCCGGGGAGCGGTGGGCCAGCCTCGACCTCACCTACGGCTTTCCCACCGGGGCCGGCCAGTATGGCGGCAGCTATGGCTCGGGCGAGCCGCAGGCGGGCTTCGCACCGCTCAACGCGGCGCAGCAGGACGCCGTCCAGGCGGCGCTGGCGATGTTCGCCGCCGTCAGCGGACTGCGCTTCACCGCGGCGGGCGGGGCGGCGGCGGGCGGCGCCGATCTGCGCTTCGCCCAGTCCGCGCAGCCCGGCACGGCCTGGGCCTACTACCCGCACGCCTCCCCGGAGGGCGGCGATGCCTGGTTCGGCACGGGCAGCGGCTACTATCTCGCGCCGCGCCCCGGCAACTACGCCTTCCACACCTTCCTGCACGAGACCGGCCACGCGCTGGGCCTGAAGCACGGGCACGAGACGGACGCGTTCGGCCCCCTGCCGGCGGCGCGCGACTCGATGGAATACTCGGTGATGACCTACCGGAGCCATGTCGGCTCCGTCCCCGGCGGCTACACCAACGAGAGCTGGGGCTACGCGCAGTCGCTGATGATGGGCGACATCGCCGCGCTGCAGCACATGTACGGCGCCAACTACGCCACCCGCGCCGGCGACACGACCTATCGCTGGAACCCGCTGAGCGGCGAGTTGTCGGTCGATGGCGCGGGCCAGGGCGCGCCGGGCGGCAACCGCGTCTTCATGACGGTGTGGGATGGCGGCGGCATCGACACCTACGATTTCTCCGCCTATGGCGGCGGCGTCCGGATCGACCTGCGGCCGGGGGAATGGAGCCTCACCGCCACCGCCCAGCTCGCCTATCTCGGCGACGGGCAGAGGGCGCGCGGCAACGTGGCCAACGCCCTGCTGCACGCGGGCGACACCCGCGCGCTGATCGAGAACGCCACCGGCGGCACGGGCGACGACACGCTGTTCGGCAACGTCGCCGCCAACCTGCTCGACGGCGGCGCGGGCATCGACACGGCGGTGCTCGCCGGGCTGCGCGCCGATTACGTGTTCAGCGGCACCGCCGGGCTGCTCCAGGCGGCCGGCCTCGGGGCCACGGACACGCTGCGCGGCATCGAGTTCGTGCGCTTCCTGGGTTCCGGCGAGACGCTCGGCACCGCCGGCCTGCTGCCGGCCGACGACTACCGCGACGCCATCACCGACGTGACGACGCCGCTGGGCCGCCTCACGGCCGGCCTCTCCCGCGCCGGCCTGGTGGAGAGCGCGGGCGATGTGGACGTGTTCAGCGTCAGCCTGCGCGCCGGCCAGGGCTACAGCTTCACGCTGCGCGGCGGCACGCTGGCGCACGCCGAGCTGGAGCTGCGCGACGTGGCCGGCACGCTGCTGGCCAGCGGCGCGGACACGCCCCTCGCCTTCACCGCGGCGCGCGACGGCACCTACTACCTGCACGCCCGCGCCGCCGATTCCGGCACCGGCAGCTACACGCTGGGCAGCGGCTTCTTCGACACCATCCCCGACAGCCTGGCGGACACCTCCGCGCCGGCGGCCAGCCTGACCGCCGGCCTCTCCCGCGTCGGGCGGGTGGAGAGCGCGGGCGACGTGGACGTGTTCGGCATCACCCTGCGCGCCGGCCAGGGCTACAGCTTCGACCTGCGCGGCGCGCCGGGCGGCGGCGGCACCCTGGCCGATACGCGGCTGGAGCTGCGCGACGCCGCCGGCACCCTGCTCGCCAGCAACGATGACGCCACCACCGCCGACGCGCATATCGACTTCGTCGCCACCCGGGGCGGCACCTACCACCTGTACGCCATGGCCGATGGCGCCGGCACCGGCAGCTACACGCTGCGCAGCGGCTTCTTCGACACCATCCCCGACAGCCTGGCGGACACCTCCGCGCCGGCGGCCAGCCTGACCGCCGGCCTCTCCCGCGTCGGGCGGGTGGAGAGCGCGGGCGATGTGGACGTGTTCGGCATCACCCTGCGCGCCGGCCAGGGCTACAGCTTCGACCTGCGCGGCGCGCCAAGCGGCGGCGGCACCCTGGCCGATACGCGGCTGGAGCTGCGCGACGCCGCCGGCACCCTGCTCGCCAGCAACGATGACGGCGCCACCGCCGACGCGCATATCGACTTCGTCGCCACCCAGGGCGGCACCTACCACCTGCACGCCATGGCCGATGGCGCCGGCACCGGCAGCTACACGCTGCGCAGCGGCTTCTTCGACACGTTGCGCGACAGCCTGGCGGACAACACCGCGCCGCAGGGCGACATCGCGGTGGGGCTTTCCCGCGTCGGGCGGGTGGAGAGCGCGGGGGATACGGATGTCTTCGCGGTGAAGCTCGCCGCTGGGCGCAGCTACAGCTTCGACCTGCGCGGCGCCGCCACCTATCACGGCACCCTGGCCGATCCGCTGCTGGAACTGCGCGACGCCAGCGGCACGCTGCTGCGCATGCATGATGACGGCGCCAACGACAACGCGCATCTCGACTTCACGGCCACAGCCAGCGGCATCCACTACCTGGTGGCGCGGGCGGATGGCTACGGCACCGGCAGCTACCTGCTGAGCGCCGCGCGCCAGGCGACGGCGGCAGCCTCGCCATCCCTGGAGAGCGACCCTCTCTGGGCCTGACCCCGGCGGGGGAGCCAGGGGAACGCGGTTCCCCCGGCGGTCGCCCGGGGGCCGCGCCCCCGGGCCGGCGCCTCAGTCGAGGCTGGCGCCCGATTCCTCGACGAGGCCCTTCCACACCGCTTCCTGCGCCTTGATGTAGGCGCCGTACTCGGCCGGGCTCTTGTCGACGATGGTGGTGAAGCCGTTCGGCTCCATCTTGGAGCGGAACTCGGCGGTGTCCACCACGCCGACGATCGCCTTGTGCAGCGCCGCGATGCGGTCGGGCGCCACGCCGGCCGGCACGTTGATGCCGTACCAGGACTGCATGTCGATGCCGGAGCCGGGCAGCAGCTCCTTCATCGACGGCACGTTCTTCAGGTCGTCGGAGAAGGTGGTGCGCTCGGCGCTGGCGGCGGCCAGAACGCGCAGCCGCCCCTCGCGCACATGCGCCATGGAGAGCGGGATGACGTCGAACATCATGTCGATGTTGCCGGCCAGCAGGTCCTGCAGGGCCGGCGCGCCGCCGCGGTAGGGCACGTGGGTGATCTCGGCGCCGGTCGCCTTGGCCACCTTGCTGATGGTCAGGTGGCTGATGGTGCCGGTGCCCGAGGAGCCCATGGTCAGCTTGCCCGGGTCCTTCTTGGCCGCCGCGATGACGTCCTGGAAGGTCTTGTAGGGGCTGTTGGCGTTGACCGTCATGTACACCGTGCCGGTGGTGACGCGCGTCACCGGCGCCAGGTCGGCCAGCGGGTCGATCGGCATGGACTTGGCATACAGGAACTTGTTGGCCGCCAGGATGGAGGCGGAGCCGAGCAGCATGGTGTGCCCGTCCTTCTCCGAGCGCGCCACCTCGGCGGCGCCGAGATTGCCGCCGGCACCGCCGCGGTTGTCGACGACGACGGACTGGCCCAGCACGGGCTGCAGCATCTGCGCCATCAGGCGCCCGGTCATGTCGACCGAGCCGCCGGCGGCGAAGGGCACCACGATGCGCATGGTGCGGGAGGGGAAGGCCGACTGGGCCCGCGCCACATGCGGCGCGACAAGAGCCGAGGCGGCGGGGAAGGTGGCGGCGGCGCCCAGCAGGGCACGGCGGCGGATGGTCATGGTCTTGGGAGCCTCCGGATGGTTCCGGGGGCGGTTTCTGGCTTCTTCCTGTCCAGACGACAAGAGTTTAAATGGCGCGAATGTTATCGCCCTCAACCAGGGCGTGCATCAGCACCGCCGCCGCCACCGAAACGTTCAGGCTCTCCACCAGCCCCGAGCCGGGCAGGGTCACCCTGGCGGCGCAGGCGGAGACGGTCTCTTCCGCCAGCCCCTGCTCCTCATTGCCCAGCACCAGGGCGACGGGCCGGCCGCGTGGCAGTGCCTCCGGCGCGACTCCGCCGCGCGCCACGGCGGCCACGGTGAGGTATCGCGGTGCGAGCGCGCGCAGCGCCGCCGGCAGGTCCGGCGCGCGGTAGAGGGCAAGCGCCTCCAGCCCCCCCTCGCTGGTGCGCCAGGCGGCGTCCGACAGCCCGGCCTGGCGCGGATCGCCCGAGAGCAGCAGGGCGCGGCAGCCGAAGAAGGCGGCCGAGCGGGCGATGGCGCCGAGGTTGTGCGGGTTGCCCACGCCATCGAGCACCGGCAGCAGCCCCGCCGGCAGCGCCTCGGGGTGCGGCAGCGGCGGCACCGGGCGCGGCGCGGCGATGGCGACGATGCCGCCATGGTGGGTGGTGCCGGCGATCTTCGCCAGTTCCTCCGGCGGCACCTCGCGATAGGGCTTCCGGGCGCGGGCGAGGCGGGCGCAGAGGGGGCCGGCCTCGGCCCTGCGGGAAGGGGCGTAGAACAGCCGCAGCACCGCGTCGGGCCGGTGCGCGAAGGCCGCC
>NZ_JCACVY010000171.1:0-9469 GCF_058833935.1 Roseomonas sp. TS2
CAGCACCCGCGCGCCATGCGGGGCGTGGCCGGCGCGCTCCAGCCCGTCGCGGAAGCCTTCTCCATCGAACATCTCGCCCTCCCACCCGCCATCGGGGCGGCGGCGGGCGGTGTTGACGGTGCCGGTCAGGGTGGCGGTCGGGCCCAGCGCGTCCAGCAGCGGCAACGCCGCCGCCTTGTGCGGCATGGTGATCACCAGCCCGTCGAGATTGCCGATGCGCCGCAGCCCGGCCCAGACCTCCGGCAAGGCCCCCTCCGGCACCTGTAGGGGCAGGAAGGCGGCATCCCGCCCCAGCCGCGCGAAGGCGGCGTTGAACAGCGCCGGCGAGCGCAGCGGGGCCACCGGGTCGCCCAGGATGGCGTAGAGGCGCGTGGCGCCAGTGATACTACCAGTGATGCCGCCGCTCATGCGCGGCCCGCCGCATCGGCCAGCAGGTCCTCGATCAGCCGCTGCACCGGAAGGGCGGAGCGCGCATCGTTCATCGGCGGGCGTCCTTCCGCGATGGCGGCCAGCACCTCGGCGATCATCGCCTTGTGCGGGCCGTGGTCGAAGGCCATCGGGTCGGCGCCGCCGCCGCCCTCCAGCGCGCCGCCCAGCGTGGTGCTGCCGTCGCGCCCGTGCAGCACCAGACGGCTGCCCTCCAGCACCGCCGAGCCCTCCGTGCCCGCCAGCTCGATCCGCTCCGGGTAGCCCGGGCGGGCCACGGTGGTGGCGTCCAGCACGCCGATGGCACCGTTCCCGAAGGCGATGGCCGCGGCCACGATGTCCTCCGTGTCGATGCGGCGCAGCGGCGAGGTGCGGGCGAAGCCCATCACCTGCCGGTGCGGCCCGGCCAGGTGCAGCAGCAGGTCGAGCGTGTGGATCGCCTGGGTGAGCAGCACGCCGCCGCCGTCGCGCGCGCGCATGCCGCGCCCGGGCGTGGCGAAGTAGGCGGCATCCCGCCACCAGCGGATGGAGGCGCTGGCCGAGAGCAGCCGCCCCAGCGCGCCCGCCTGCACCGCCTGCCGCAGCCGCAGCGCCGCCGGGCGGAAGCGGTGCTGCAGGCAGACGCCGCAGCGCACGCCCGCCGCCTCCGCCAGCGCGGCCAGCGCCTCGCCCTCCACCACGTCCAGGGCGAGCGGCTTCTCGACGATCATGTGCCGCCCCGTGGCGGCGACGGCCCGCGCCACCTCCAGGTGGCTGCCGGGGGGCGTCAGGACCAGAACCAGCCCCAGGCCGGGCTGATCCAGCAGCGCCTCCCGCGTCGGGAAGACCGGCGCGCCCCACTGCACGGCGAAGGCGGCCCGCCGCTCCGCCGAGGGCGCGTGGCCGCCCATGATCCGCACCACGCCCGCCGCCTCCAGCTCGCGCAGCGCCAGCATGTGCGGCTTCACCGCCATGCCGAGGCCGACCAGCCCGACGCCCACCGCCCCCGCCCCGCTCATCGGGTGAAGGCCGCCGGCCGCTTCTCGTTGAAGGCGCGGATGCCTTCCAGGTGGTCGCCCGCGCTGAAGCACAGCACGTTCATCTCGTTCTCATAGGCGAGGCCGGCCGCCAGCGGCGCCTCCATCGCCATGCGCAGCGAGGCCTTCACCGCCTGCACGGCGACGGGGCTGAACCCCGCCAGCCGCGCCGCCAGGGCGCGGGCGCGCGGCAGCAGGCCGGCCGGCGGCACCACCTCGTGCACCAGCCCGAGCCGCAGCGCCTCCGCCGCCTCCACCGGCTCGCCCAGCAGCAGCAGCCGCGCGGCCGCCGCCTGGCCGACCAGCCGCGGCAGCAATTGCGAGGCGCCGCCGCCACCCACCCAGCCGCGCTCCACCTCGGGGAAGCCGATGCGCGTGCCCTCGGCGGCCACGCGCAGGTCGGAGCCCAGCGCCAGCTCGGCGCCGCCGCCCAGCGTCCAGCCCTGCAGCGCCGCCACCACCGGCTTGCGCAGGAGGCGGATCTCCGCCGCGTATTCCACGCGGTTGCGGAAGTGCCAGGCGGTGGGATAGGCGGCCAGCGCGTTGAGGTCGCTGCCGGCGCAGAAGGCACGCTCGCCGGCGCCGCGCAGCAGCACGGCGCGCACCGCATCATCCTCATTGATCCGGCGGACATGGCCGGCGAATTGCCGCGCCATCTCGGGCGTGACCGCGTTGTGCTTCGCCGGCCGGTCGATCACCAGCTCGGCGATGCCATCGGCGCAGTCCAGCGTCACCGCACCCTGCATGGCCTCGTCCCCCTCCCGCTGTTTCTTCTGCCGTTGATTATAACGTTCCAATTTGCGCGCGGGGAAGCCCCGGACGGGCTTGATCGGAACGTTCCAATACAGGATGAATCGGGCAAGGCGACACAGGGGAGGAGAAAGCCATGAGGCGGATGAGCGCGGCCGAGGCGGCCCTGCTGCTGCGAGATGGCGACACGCTGCTGATCGGCGGCTCGGGCGGCGGCCACGCGGTGCCGGATGCGCTGCTCGCCGCCATCGGCGAGCGCTTCCGGCAGAGCGGCCACCCGCGCGGCATCACCGCCCTGCATCCGGTGGGGCTGGGCGACGGCAAGACGCGCGGCGCCGGGCACCTGGCGCAGGAGGGGCTGCTGAAGCGCGTCGTCTCCGGCACTTTCGTCAACAGCCCCGGCATCGCCAGGCTGGCGCTGGAGGACAAGATCGAGGCCTACACCCTGCCGCAGGGCTCGCTCTCCCAGCTGATGCGGGAGATGGCGGCGGGGCGGCCGGGGCTGATGACGCGGATCGGCCTGCACAGCTTCGCCGACCCACGGCTGGAGGGCGGGCGGCAGAGCCCCAGCGCCCGGGAGGATCTGGTCGAGCTGGTGCAGTTCCGCGGCGAGGAATACCTGTTCTACCGCCCCTACGCGGTGGATGTGGCGCTGGTGCGCGGTTCCGCCGCCGACGAGGACGGCAACATCTCCATGGAGCACGAGGCAGTGACGCTGGAGATGCTGAGCATCGCCCAGGCGGCGCGGCGCGCGGGCGGGCTGGTCATCGCGCAGGTCAAGCGCATCGTGCCGCGCGGCAGCCTGCACCCCAAGCTGGTGAAGGTGCCGGGCATCCTGGTCGATGCGCTGGTGGTCGAGCCGGAGCAGTGGCAGACCTTCGAGACGGAGGACAGCCCGGCCTATTCCGGCCATCAGCGCGTGGCGCTGGAGGACATCCCCCGCCTGCCGCCGGGGCCGCGCCGCGTTGTCGCCCGGCGCGGCGCCTGCGAGCTGTTCGAGGGCGCCATCTGCAACCTCGGCTCCGGCATCTTCACCGGCATGGCCAATGTGGCGGCGGAGGAGGGCGTGCTGCGCCGCGTCTGCCTGACCAACGAGCAGGGCAACATCGGCGGCGCGCCGGCCAGCGGCAACGAGGCCGGCGCCGCCCGCTCGCCCGACGCGCAGGTGGACCAGCCCTACCAGTTCGACTTCTACGATGGCGGCGGGCTCGACCTCGCCTTCCTCTCCTTCGCCGAGTTCGACGCGGAGGGCAATGTGAACGTCTCGCGCTTCGGCGGGCGGATCGTCGGGCCGGGCGGCTTCGTCAACATCAGCCAGGGGGCGAAGTCGGTCATCTTCGGCGGCACGCTCACCGCCAATGGCACGCCCAAGGCGGTAGGGCGCGTGGAGCAGGTCACCTTCTCCGGCGCCTATGCGCGCCAGCGCGGCCAGCCGGTGCTCTACGTCACGGAGCGCGCCGTGTTCCGCCTCGGCGCGGAAGGGCCGGAGCTGGTCGAGATCGCGCCGGGGATGGATCTGGAGAAGGACGTGCTGGGGGTGATGGGCTTCCGCCCGCGCATCGCGCCCGAGCTGCGGGAGATGGACCCCGCCCTGTTCGCCGAGGCGCCGATGGGGCTGGCCCACCGCCTGCCGCCGGCGCGGCCGCGCGCCGCGCTGCGCCGCCTCGGCATGGCCGAGGCGGCGGACTGAGCTGCAAAGCCCTGGGCGGCGAAGCCCTGGGCAGCAAAGCCCTGGGCGGCGGGCCTCAGGGCGCCGCGAGAAAGGCGATGATGTCCTTGCGGTCCTGCTCGGCCGCCACGCGCTGCACCATGCGGGTGCCGCGCGCCACGCCGGTCGGGTTGGCCAGGAAGGCGCCGAGGGTCTCGGGCGTCCAGTTCTGGCCCAGCGCCTTCAGCGCCGGCGAGTAGTTGTAGCCCTCGACGCTGGCCGACGCGCGGCCCATGACGCCCTGCAGCGTGGGGCCGACGCCGTTGCGCGGCTGCGCCACCTGGTGGCAGGACTGGCACTGGCGCTGGAACAGGGTGCGGCCCCGCGCCGCATCCCCCTCCTCCGCGCGGGCGGAGGGGGCGGCGAGCAGGGCGGCGCCGAGCAGGGCAGCAATGGGCAGGGCGGCGGCGGACAGGCGACAGGCGATCATCAGGCGGCTCCGAGGCGGGTCTTGGAAAGCGGCAGGCTGCGGATGCGCTGGCCGGTCAGCGCGGCCACCGCGTTGACCACGGCGGGCGGCACGCCGGGCAGGCCCGGCTCGCCGATCCCGCCCATCGGCGCGCCGCTCTCGACGATGCGCACATGCACGCGCGGCATGCGGTCCGGCGGCAGGATCGGGTAGCCGTCGAAATTGCGGGCCTGCGGCGCGCCATCGGCATAGACCACCTCCTCCAGCAGCGCCGAGGAGAGGCCGAGCGCCACGGCGGAGTTCACCTGCGCCTCGATGATGGCCGGGTTGACGATGCGGCCCGGGTCGATCGCCACCCAGACATCGTGCACCACCACCTCGCCGCCCTTCAGCGAGACCTCGGCGATGGTCGCCACCTCGCTGCCGAAGGGCGAGGCCATGGCGACGCCGCGGGCGCGCCTGGTGCCGTCCGCCGCCTCGTAGGGGCCGCGCTTCCAGCCGCCCGAGAGGTCGGCCACCGCCTCCAGCAGCGCCTTGTGGCGCGGCTTCCCCGCCAGCAGGCGCAGGCGCAGCGCGTAGGGGTCCTGGCCGCCGGCCTCGGCCATCTCGTCGAGAAAGGCCTCGTAGAAGAAGTCGTTCATCGAGTGGCCGACGGAGCGCCAGAAGCCGATGACCGCCGGGTGCTTCACCGGCACCTGCGCCACGCGGCGGTTGGGGATGGCGTAGGGCTTGCCGGCGATGCCCTCCACCACCGAGGGGTCGGCCGCGCCGGGCTTCGTGCCGAAGTAGCGGCCGATCGGCCCCTCGCCCACCGCCTCGGCCTCCAGCGCCACGGGCATCCCGTCGGCGCCGAGGCCGGCGCGGAAGCGCGCCAGCCCCATCGGCCGCAGCGCATCGCGCAGGAACTCTTCCTCGCGGCTCCAGATCAGCTTCACCGGGCGGCCGGTCGCCTTGGCGAGCTGGATGGCCTGCGGGAAGGGGCTGGCCGCGTCGTAGAGGAAGTGGCGGCCGAAGAAGCCACCCAGCATCGGCGAGTGGATCCTCACCTTCTCAGGCGCGATCCCCGCCACCTGCGCGGCGGTGCGCTGGAACATCTCCGGCGCCTGGTTGGGCAGCCAGAGGTCGAGCGTGCCATCCGCGTTCCAGCGGGCGAGGGCCGAGGGCGGCTCCAGCTGGCCATGCGCCAGGTAGGGCGCGTCATAGGTCGCCTCGACGGTGCGGGCGGCGCCCTTCAGCGCGGCGGCGGCATCGCCCTCCGTCTCGGCGGCGTTGCCGGGGCCGGGGGCGGCGGCGAGGGCGGCGCGCATCCCCTCCGAGGAGAAGTCGGCCAGCAGGGCGTTGCGCGCCTCGGCGGCGGGGGCGGTCCAGGTAACCTCCAGCGCCTCCACCGCGCGGCGGGCGCGCCACCAGCGGTCCGCCACCACGGCCACGGCGCCGGGCAGGCGGTGGATGGAGTGCACCCCCGGCATCGCCTTGACCGCCGCCTCGTTGGCGATGGCGCCGGGCTCGGCGCCCAGGCGCGGCGCGTGCTGCACGGCGGCCTGCAACATGCCCTCCACCGTCATGTCGATGGCGTAGGTGGCCTTGCCGGTGGATTTCTCCCGCACGTCCAGCCGCGCGACCGGCTTGCCGATCCAGCGGAAATCCTTCTCCGCGCGCAGCGCCACGCCCTCGGGCACCGGCAGCGCGGCGGCCTCGGTGGCCAGCGCGCCGTAGTCCAGCGCGCGGCCGGAGGCGGCATGGACCACCCGGCCCGGCGCGGTGGACAGGCTCTCCGGCGGCACGCCGAGGCGCGTGGCGGCGGCGTGCAGCAGCATGTGCCGGGCGCTGGCGCCGAGCTGGCGCATGGTGGCGTAGCTGCTGCGCACCGAGTAGCTGCCGCCGGTGATGCGCATGCCGTTCACCACCAGGTAGTCCGCGCCGGGCGGCGCGCATTCCACGGTGAAGCGGGCGGGGTCGGCGTCCAGCTCCTCGCCGACGATCTGCGCCATGGCGGTGGAGACGCCCTGCCCGCCCTCGACGAAGGGGCTGCGGAGCAGGATGGCGCCGTCGGGGCGGATCTCGAGGAAGGCAGGCACGCGCGTGCCGGGCTTCACCGTGCCGGCGCCGGCGGCGGCCTGGGCGCGGGCGGGCGCGCCGCGCAGCGCGGCGCCCAGCACCAGCGCGCCCAGCGAGGCGCCGAGCAGGCCACGGCGGGAGAGGTTGAGCGGCCGGTCCTCGGGCAGCGCGTCGCGCAGCGCGAGGGCCTCGACCAGGGCGGGGGGCGTGATGGCGTTCATGGCGCGATGCTTCCCGCTTAGCCTTGCGCGGCCTGCCGCGTGGCGGCGGCGATGGCGTTGTAGGTGCCGCAGCGGCACAGATTGGTCATGGCGGCGGCGATGTCCTCGTCCGAAGGCTGCGGCGTCTGCTTCAGCAGCGCGGTGGCCGCCATCACCTGGCCGGACTGGCAGTAGCCGCATTGCGGCACCTGCTGCGCCACCCAGGCCTCGACCACCTTCCGGCCCACCGGGTCCTCGCCGATCGCCTCGATGGTGGTGACGGGCAGGCCGGCGACGCTCTCCACCGGCGTGACGCAGGAGCGCGTCGGCTGGCCGTCCACCAGCACGGTGCAGGCGCCGCACTGCGCGGCGCCGCAGCCATACTTGGTGCCGGTCATGCCGAGCTCGTCGCGGATCACCCAGAGCAGGGGGGTGTCGGCCTCGGACTCCACGCGGCGCGGCGTGCCGTTGATGATCAGTTCCATGGGGACCGTCCTTCGGGGGAAGCGGGGCAGCAGGAAGCGGAGTGGGCGAAGGCTGGCGGCGCCGGCTGGCAGGCCGGGCGGGGCCAGGGGAAAAGCGTTGCGGCCCTGTCGCGCCCGGCGGCGAGGCCCTACACAGGAGGGCGGGCCGGGCTGGCAGAACCAGACGGTTCGGGTTTAGCCAAGCCCCGGCCAGGATGTCAAACCAAATGGTTCGGTCGGGGCGGAAGCCCGGCAGGAGCGGGGCACCACGGGAGCGGGTCAGGGCAATGTCACCGGCGGACGAGACGACGCGCACGCGCATCCTGGAGGCAGCCCTGCGGGAATTCGCCGATCACGGCATCGCCGGCGCGCGCATCAACCGCATCGCCGCGGCGGCGCGCACCAGCAAGGAACGGCTCTACGCCTATTTCCACGACAAGGAGGAGCTGCTGGAGACCATCAAGGCCCAGCAGATGGCCGAGATCGCCCGTGCCGTGCCGATGGACCCCGCCGACCTGCCCGGCTATGTCGGGCGGCTGTTCGACCACTTCCAGCGCCACCCGGACCACCACCGTATCGCCGCCTGGTGCGCCCTGGAGGACACCGGCCAGAGCCTGCCGGAGGATCACCCCCGGCTGGCCGCCTACCGGGCCAAGGTGGAGAAGCTGCGCGGCGCGCAGCAGGCGGGGCTGATCGACGCGGGCTGGGACCCGGCGGCGCTGCTCAGCCTTCTCATCGCCCTCGCCCGCAGCTGGTGCCACATGCCGAAGGAAGTGCGCCAGCTGGCCGGGGCGGCGGAGCCGCCGCTGGCGCCGCACCCGCTGGCGCTGCCCCCATTGGCGCTCCACCGGGCGGCGGTGGTGGAGGCCGCCCGCCGCCTGCTCCGGCCGCCGGGCTGAGGCCGGCCACCGCCCTCAGAGCCCGTTCAGCGGCACCTTGAGGAAGCGCCGGCCGGCGCCGTCGGCCGGCGGGAGCTGGCCCGCCTGCATGTTCACCTGGATCGAGGGGATGATCAGCCGGGGCATCGCCAGGGTCGCGTCCCGCGCGGTGCGCAGGGCCACGAACTCCTCCTCCGTCACGCCGTCCCGCACATGGATGTTGTGCGCCCGCTCCTCGGCCACCGTCGTCTCCCAGCGGATCGGGCGCCCGTTGGGGCCGTAGTCGTGGCACATGAACAGCCGCGTCTCCGGCGGCAGGGCCAGCACGCGGCGGATCGAGCGGTAGAGGGCATGGGCGTCGCCGCCGGGGAAATCGGCCCGCGCGGTGCCGCCATCGGGCATGAACAGCGTGTCGCCGACGAAGGCGGCATCGCCGATCACATGCGTCATGCAGGCGGGGGTGTGGCCCGGGGTGCTGAGCGCGGTGCCGCGCAGGGCGCCGATCTCGTAGGTGTCGCCATCCTGGAACAGGTGGTCGAACTGGCTGCCGTCGCGGCGGAACTCGGTGCCCTCGTTGAACACCTTGCCGAAGGTGTCCTGCACCGCGCGGATGCCCTCGCCGATGCCGATGCGGCCGCCCAGGCGCTGCTGGATGTAGGGCGCCGCCGAGAGGTGGTCGGCGTGCACATGCGTCTCGATGAGCCATTCGAGGTGCAGCTTCTCGCGCCGGATGTGCTCGATGACGGCATCGGCCGAGGCGGTGGAGACGCGGCCGGCGGCGTAGTCGAAATCCAGCACGCTGTCGATCACGGCGCAGGACAGCGAGGCCGGGTCACGCACCACGTAGCTGATGGTGTTGCTCTCCTTGTCGAAGAACGGCGTGATCCGTGGCGTGGCGCCGGGGCTCGGCGCTTCGGACGCTGGCGTCATGGGCCCTCTCCTCCTCCGGGCCGGCCCGTCGGTGGCCGGCGGCGGATCATGCCGCCGCCGGCCGGCCGCGCGCAAGCGTGGCAGGATCGGATGGGGGCGGCGGACCGGCTCAGTCCGCCACCCGGGCGCGGTTGCGCAGCAGCATCGCGGCCAGCAGCGTCAGCGTGGCGGCGGCGATGAAGCCCAGCGCGATCGGCCGCTCCAGCAGCGCCGTCAGGTCGCCATCCGAGATCAGCAGGCCCTGGCGCAGCGAGCGCTCGAAGGTCGGCCCCAGCACATAGGCCAGCACCAGCGGCCCAAGGTCGAACCCACCGCGCCGCAGCACGAAGCCGAGCAGGCCGAAGCCCACCGCCAGCAGCACGTCGAAGCTGGCGAGGTTGGTGCTGTAGACGCCGATGACGCAGATGGAGAGGATGGCCGCCGCCATGAAGCGGCGCGGGATCTCGAGCGCCCGCACGAACAGCCCGACCAGCGGCAGGTTCAGCACCAGCAGCAGGACATTGCCGAGATACATGGAGGCGATGACGCCCCAGTAGATCTCCGGCTGCCGCTCCAGGATCATCGGCCCCGGCTGCACGCCGTGGATCAGCAGCGCGCCCAGCAGCAGCGCCGTCACCGCATTGGCCGGGA
>NZ_JCACVY010000172.1:0-9423 GCF_058833935.1 Roseomonas sp. TS2
GCTTGAGCTTTGCAGTGCGATGCAGCAATCTGCCGCATGAACCTCTCACTCAACCTCGCCAGAGTTCCTGGCGGGGTGGGGTATCTAGCGCCGCTCTCCGGCCCCGTCAACCGCCCCGCCAAATCTTTTTGGCGCCCTCGCTGAAACCGTTTCTTTCGAAGCGCCTCAGCGTCGGGAGCCGGCTTTTACGTCCGGCTCCCATCCCTGTCAAACAGGTTTAACGGAAATTCCGCAGGCGGTTCAAAAAACCTACACCGCGAGTTCCAACCCCTCGACACCCGCCGTCACCTTGACCGCGCTGCCATCGGTCACGCGGCCCTCCAGGAGCAGGCCGGCGAGCTGGTCCTGCAGGTTGCGCTGGATCACCCGCTTCAGCGGGCGCGCGCCATAGACCGGGTCGTACCCCGCCTCGGCCAGCCAGTCGGTCGCCGACGGGTCCAGCTCCAGCGTGATCTTGCGGTCCTCCAGCAGCTGGCGCAGCCGGCCAAGCTGGATCTGCACGATCGAGCCCATATCCTTCCGCGCCAGGCGCCGGAACAGCACGATCTCGTCCAGCCGGTTGAGGAACTCGGGGCGGAAGCGGCTGCGCACCACGTTCATCACCTGCCCGCGCACCAGGTCCACATCCTCGCCTTCAGGCTGCGCCGCCAGGATCTCGGAGCCGAGATTGCTGGTCAGCACGATTAGGGTGTTGCGGAAATCGACCGTCCGCCCCTGCCCGTCCGTCAGCCGCCCGTCATCGAGCACCTGGAGCAGGACGTTGAACACGTCCTCATGCGCCTTCTCCACCTCGTCGAACAGGATCACCTGGTAGGGCCGGCGCCGCACCGCCTCGGTCAGCGCGCCGCCCTCCTCATAGCCGACATAGCCGGGGGGCGCGCCGATCAGCCGGGCCACCGCGTGCTTCTCCATGTACTCCGACATGTCGATCCGCAGCAGCGCCTTCTCATCGTCGAACAGGAAGCCGGCGATGGCCTTGGTCAGCTCGGTCTTGCCGACGCCGGTTGGCCCCAGAAACAGGAAGGAGCCCATCGGCCGGTTCGGGTCCTGCAGCCCGGCACGGGCGCGCCGCACTGCCTTCGACACCGCCTCCAGCGCCTCCTCCTGGCCGACCACGCGCTGGCGGAGCATGTCCTCCATGCGCATCAGCTTGGCGCGCTCGCCCTCCAGCATCTTGTCCACTGGAATGCCGGTCCAGCGGCTGACCACGGCGGCGATGCCCTCGTCGGTCACCGCCTCGTTGACCAGCTTGCCGCCCTCGCCCCCTGCCTCGGCGATCTGCCGCTCCAGCTTCGGGATCACGCTGTAGGTCAGCTCGCCGGCGCGGGCGTAGTCGCCCTTGCGCTGCGCCACCTCCACCTCGGTGCGGGCGCGGTCCAGCTCCTCCTTGGCCTTCTGGGCGGCGCCGAGCTTGTCCTTCTCCGCCTGCCAGGCCGCGGCCATGGCGTTGGAGCGCTCCTCCAACTCGGACAGCTCGCGCTCCAGCCGAACCAGGCGGTCGCGGCTCGCCGTGTCCTCCTCCTTCTTCAGCGCCTCGCGCTCGATCTTGAGCATCAGCAGGCGCCGGTCCACCTCGTCCAGCTCCTCCGGCTTGCTGTCCACCTGCATGCGCAGGCGGCTCGCCGCCTCGTCCATCAGGTCGATCGCCTTGTCGGGCAGGAAGCGGTCGGTGATGTAGCGGTTGGACAGCGTCGCCGCCGCCACCAGCGCGGAGTCGGCGATCCGCACGCCGTGGTGCAGCTCGTACTTCTCCTTGATGCCGCGCAGGATGGAGATGGTGTCCTCCACCGTCGGCTCGCCCACGAACACCGGCTGGAAGCGCCGCGCCAGCGCCGCGTCCTTCTCCACATGCTTGCGGTATTCATCCAGCGTGGTCGCGCCGATGCAGTGCAGCTCGCCACGCGCCAGGGCCGGCTTCAGCAGGTTGGAGGCGTCCATCGCGCCATCCGCCTTACCCGCCCCCACCAGCGTGTGCATCTCGTCGATGAAGAGGACGATCTCGCCCGCGGCCTTCTCGACCTCGGTGAGCACGCCCTTCAGCCGCTCCTCGAACTCGCCGCGGTACTTGGCGCCGGCCACCATGGCGCCGAGGTCGAGCGCCAGCACCTTCTTGTCGCGCAGCGCCTCCGGCACGTCGCCATTGACGATGCGCAGCGCCAGCCCCTCGACGATGGCGGTCTTGCCCACGCCCGGTTCGCCGATCAGCACCGGATTGTTCTTGGTGCGCCGCGCCAGCACCTGGATGGCGCGGCGGATCTCCTCGTCACGGCCGATCACCGGGTCGAGCTTGCCCTCGCGCGCCGCGGCGGTGAGGTCGCGGGCGAACTTCTTCAGCGCGTCGAACTGCTGCTCGGCATTGGCGCTGTCCACGGTGCGGCCCTTGCGGATGGCGGCGATCGCCCCGTCCAGCTTCTGCGCCGTGGCGCCGGCGGCGACCAGCGCGCGGCCGGCCGGCGTGTCGCTCGCGGCGAGCGCGGTCAGCAGCCGGTCCTGCGCCACATAGGCGTCGCCGGCCTTGTTCGCCTGCTGCTGCGCGGCGTCCAGCACCCGCACGATGTCGGGCATGAACTGGGGCTGCCCGGCGCCGCCACCCTGCACGCGCGGCAGCTTGGCCAGCTCGGCCTCGACCTTCTCCAGCACCGGCTTCGGGTCAGCGCCGGCGGCGCGGATCAGGCCGGCGGCGGCGCCCTGCTCGTCGTCGAGCAGCGCCTTCAGCAGGTGCTCGGCGGTGATGCGCTGGTGGTATTCGCGGATCGCGATGGTCTGTGCCGCCTGCAGGAAGCCGCGGGCGCGCTCGGTGAATTTCTCGATGTCCATGTGATGGTCCCTCCGGTGAGGCAACCGGCCCCGACGCCCCCGAAGGCGACACCGGGCACCGCTGTCAGATCGAATGTGGTATGGGGAAACACGGCCCTTCAAGGGCGCGTGCGCGAAAAAAGCAGGAGCTGAGCCTATGCGCGTCGAGCATCTCTACCGCTACCCCGTGAAGGGCCTCTCGGCCGAGGCGCTGGAGGCGGTGGAGCTGCGCCCCGGCGAATGCATCGCCCATGACCGCCGCTTCGCGCTCGTGCAGGGCGATGCGCCCTTCGAGGAAGCGGCGCCGCGTTTCCTGCCCAAGCAGAACTTCGCCTGCCTGATGGCCAATGCCCGGCTGGCGCTCGTCGCCTCCGCCTATGACGACCGCGCCGGCATCCTGTCGCTGCGCGTGCCGGGCGAGGCCCCGCTGCAGGCCGACACCCGCACCGCCGAGGGCCGCGCCGCCATCGCCGCGCTGCTGACCCGCTACCTGGGCGAGGAGGCGCGCGGCACGCCGCGCTTCACCGAGGCGCCCGGCCACGCCTTCACCGACCAGAAGGCCAAGGGCATCTCGCTGATCAACATGGCCAGCATCGCGGCGCTCGAGAAGGCCACCGGCCTGCGGCTCGACCCGCTGCGTTTCCGCGCCAACATCTACTTCACCGGCCTGCCGGCCTGGGCGGAGTTCGGCTGGGTGGGGCAGGAGGTGCTGCTGGGCGGCGCCCGGCTCTCGGTGTTCAAGCGCACCGTGCGCTGCCCGGCCACGCAGGTGAACCTGCAGACGGGCGAGCGGGATGCCGACGTGCCGCGCCTGCTGCGGCAGCATTTCGGCCATGCCGATCTGGGGGTGCACGCCACCGTGGTGGAAGGCGGCAAGGCCGCGCTGGGCGACGCGCTGGAGGCGCTGGAAACCGCCGCCTGAGGAGAACCGCGCCCGGGAGGCCGGGCGGCGAAACCCACCGGCGAGGGCGGCCCACATGGCCGCGCCCCGCCAGGAATGGGGTTACTGAACCGTCTCGCGCTGCTCAGCCGGCTCGTTGCCGTCCGGCTCGTAGCCACCGGACTGGGACTGGCCGCTCATCTCGCCGCCCTCCCCTTCTCCTCCGCCGCCTTCCTGGCCGTCGGCGCCGTTCTGCTGGCGCCGCGGCGCCTGGCCCTGCTGCGCCTGCACGGCCTGGGCCATGGCGTTGAGGATGCGGAAATAGTGCTCGGCGTGCTGGAAGTAGCTCTCGGCCATCACGCGGTCACCGGCGCCCGTCGCGTCGCGCCCGAGCTGCAGATACTTCTCGAAGAGCTGCTGGGCCGTGCCACGCAGCCGCATGTCCGGCCCGTTCGAGTCGAACACATGGTTGCGGTTCATGGGCTGGTGGTTGCTTTGGCGGAATTGACCGCCGCCGCCGCCGCCACCGCCGCCGCCACCATGGCGATGGCCGCCGCGGCCGCGCATGCGTTTCATGTTCATCGGTGTTGCGTTCGCCGTCTCATGCTCGCGCCATCTGGTGGAGAGGTGATCCATCACGGACCACAGCGCACCAGGGGGCTTGCTGATGGAGTTGCATCGCTGCGGGGCCGGGGGGCGATGGCATTCCGCCACATGGGCCTTCCCGGCGTGTCCAACCGGGGGGATCATCCGCCCGGGGCCGCAAAGCCACCCTAGCGGCGTGCTGCACCGCCGCCAAACGGTTTTTTCAGCCCAGCCCCGCTTGGCGGCCCAGAACCAGGGCCCGCTCGACGCCACCCAGATCGGCATGGCAGCCGCGAATCGCAAGCCCCGCCGCCTCCGCAAGGGCGGAAACCGCCTCGCACTGGCCCAGCCCCAACTCCAGCACGGCGCAGCCCTGCGGCTGGAGCAGGGCGGGAAGCGCCGCGACGATGCGCCGATAGGCCTCCAGCCCGTCCGCGCCGCCATCCAGCGCCCGCGCCGGCTCATGCGCCGCCACCTCGGGCATCAGGGCGGGAATGGCGGCGCTTTCGATATAGGGCGGGTTGGACAGCACCAGGTCGAACCGGCCGGAGAGCGCCGTGGCCCAGTCTCCTGCCAGGAAGGCGGACCGCCCGCCCAGACCGTTGGCGGCCGCGTTGCGGGCCGCCAGCGCGGCGGCGCCGGGGGCGAGATCCACCCCCACCCCGAAGGCTTCCGGCCATTCCGAGAGCACCGCCAGCAGCAGGCATCCCGTGCCGGTGCCGAGGTCCAGCACGCGCGCCCCCGGCCGGGGAAATGCCGCCAGCGCCGCCTCGACGATCGCCTCCGAATCCGCGCGCGGGATCAGCGTCTCGGGCGAGACTTCCAGCTCCAGCGTCCAGAAGCCCTGGCGGCCGAGCAGAAAGGCCATCGGCTCATGCGCCAGCCGGCGGCGCAGCAGGTCGCCGAAGCGGGTTGCGGCCTCGGGCGGCACCGGGGCGCGGGGCTCGCGCAGCAGCGCCGCCTGCTCCACCCCCATGGCCTCAGCCAGCAGCAGGCGGGCCTCCAGCCGGGGTGTCTCGATGGCGGCGGCGCGCAGATGCTGCCCGGCCCGGCAGAGGAAGCCGCCGACGCTGCCTTCCGGATCGGGGCACCCGGCGTCAGACACCTTCGGCCGCCAGCCGCGCCGCCTCGTCCTCGGCGGTCAGCGCGTCGAACAGCTCGTCGAACTCGCCCTGCATGACGCGGTCGATCTTGTGCAGGGTCAGGCCGATGCGGTGGTCCGTCACCCGCCCCTGCGGGAAGTTGTAGGTGCGGATGCGCTCCGAGCGGTCGCCGGTGCCGACCTGGGCGCGCCGGTCGGCCGAGCGGCTGGCGCTGGCCTGGCTGCGCTGCGCCTCGTAGAGCCGGGCGCGCAGCACCTTCATCGCCTTGGCGCGGTTCTTGTGCTGGCTGCGCTCCTCCTGCATCGCCACCACCGTGCCGGTGGGGATGTGGGTGATGCGCACGGCGCTGTCCGTCTTGTTGACGTGCTGGCCGCCGGCGCCGCTGGCGCGGTAGGTGTCGATCCGCAGGTCGCTCTCGTTGATCTGCACATCCACCTCCTCCGCCTGCGGCAGCACCGCCACCGTCACGGTGGAGGTGTGGATGCGCCCCTGCGTCTCGGTGGCCGGCACGCGCTGCACCCGATGCACGCCACTCTCGAACTTCAGCCGGGCGAACACCCCCCTGCCCTCGATCTCGGCCACCGCACCCCGGATGCCGCCCAGCTCGGATTCGTCGTAGTCGAGGATGCCGAAGCGCCAGCCGCGCGTCGGCGCGTAGCGCTGGTAGGCGGCGAACAGCTCGGCGGCGAACAGCCCCGCCTCGTCCCCGCCGGCGGCGGGACGGATCTCCAGGATGGCGCTGCCCTCATCCGCCGCGTCGCGCGGCAGCAGCGCCAAGCGGATCTCCCGCTCCAGCGCCGGCACGGCGTCGCGCTGGGCGTAGAACTCGGCCTCCGCCAGCTCGCGCATCTCGGGGTCGGCCATCAGCGCCTCCGCCTCGTCGCGGGCGCGCTCGGCGGCGCGCAGGGCGTTCACCCGCGCCACCAGCGGCTCCAGCTCGGACAGCTCCTTCGACAGCACCCCCACCTGCGCGCCATCCGCCGTCTCCAGCAGGGCGCGCAGCTCGTCGGCGCGGTAGAGGACGCGGTCCAGCTTCTCGGAAAGGCTCATGCGATCGGTCCATGGCAGGCGGGCCGGGTGGCCGCCTGCCATTCAAAGTTCAAACAGCGGCGGCGCGGCCGCGAGGCCGCGCCGGAAGGGATCAGTCCTCGGCGTCGTCCGGGTCGGGGCCGAGGCCTTCCTCCAGCCCTTCGACCACCTGCTCCAGCATGGCGTCCACCACGCCCGCGGCGGCCAGCGCCGAGAGCAGGCCGGGCATGCCGACGCGCTCCTGCGTGCCGTCCGACAGGTTGCGGACCACCACCACGCCCTCGGCCACCTCGCTCTCGCCGAGGATCACGGCGGCCTGCGCGCCGGTGCGGTTGGCCCGCTCCATGCGCTTCTTGAGGTTGCCCTTGTAGGCGATCTCGGCCGGCACGCCGGAGGCGCGCAGCGTCTGGGTCAGCAGCAGGGCCGGCGCCTCCTCGGCGGCGCTGACGGGGATGACGGCGACGGGCGGGCTGGCCTCCGGCGTCTCCTCCAGCAGCTCCGCCAGGCGCTCCACCCCCGCCGCCCAGCCGACGCAGGGAGTGGGCGGGCCGCCCATCTCCTGCACCAGCCCGTCATAGCGGCCGCCGGCCATCACCGTGCCCTGGGCGCCCAGCCGGTCGGTGACGAACTCGAAGGCGGTGTGGCTGTAGTAGTCGAGCCCGCGCACGATGCGAGGATTGTCGCGGTAGGGCACGCCCAGCAGGTCGAGATGGCGCTTCACGGCGGCGTAGAACTCGGCCGCCTCGGGCGTCAGGTGCTCGTGGATGGTGGGGGCGCCGGCCACCAGGGCGCGGTCCCCGGCATCCTTGCTGTCGAGGATGCGCATCGGGTTCTTCTCCAGCCGCAGCTGGCTGTCGGCGGAGAGCTTCTCCCGGTGCTCGGTGAAGTAGGCGACCAGCGCGGCGCGGTAGGCGTCGCGGCTGGTGGCGTCGCCCAGCGTGTTGATCTCCAGCACCACCCCGTCATCGATGCCGAGATGCTGCAGGATCTGCCAGCCGCAGGCGATCACCTCGGCATCGGCCAGCGGCTCGGCCGCGCCCAGGATCTCGGCGCCGATCTGGTGGAACTGCCGGTAGCGGCCCTTCTGCGGCCGCTCGTAGCGGAACATCGGGCCGGCATAGAACACCTTGCGGGGCAGGCCGCCCTGGGTCAGCCCGTTGGAGACCAGCGCCCGGCAGATGCCCGCCGTGTTCTCGGGCCGCAGCGTGACGGAATCGCCGCCGCGGTCCTCGAAGGTGTACATCTCCTTCGTCACCACGTCGGAGGTGTCGCCCAGGGTGCGGGCGAAGACGCCGGTGGCCTCGAAGATCGGCGTCGCCCACTCCTCCAGCCCGTAGAGGGTGGTGACATGGCGCGCCGTCTCGATGACGTGGTGGTGGCGGCGGAAGCCTTCGCCGATCAGGTCCTTGGTGCCGCGTACCGGCTGCATTCCGCTCAAGACAGTTACTCCGCCGCCTGGCTGGCCGGGGCCGCGGCGATCTCCGCGGCCTTCTTCTCGACCAGTTCCACGATGTGATCGACCATGTTCTCGCCCGCCACGGTGTGGTCGGTGCGGCCGGCGTGATACACCATATGCCGCCCCGCGCCGCCCCCCGTGACACCGATATCGGTCATCAGCGCCTCGCCCGGCCCGTTCACCACGCAGCCGATGATGGAGAGCGTCAGCGGCGTCTCGATATGCGCCAGCCGCTCCTCCAGCGCCTCCACCGTCTTGATGACGTTGAAGCCCTGCCGGGCGCAGGAGGGGCAGGAGATGATCTTGACGCCGCGGTGGCGGATGCCGAGCGACTTCAGGATGTCCCACCCCACATGCACCTCCTCCTCCGGCTCGGCGGAGAGGGAGACGCGCATCGTGTCGCCGATGCCGGCCCAGAGCAGGGAACCGAGGCCGATCGAGGACTTCACCGTGCCGGTGCGCTTGCCGCCCGCCTCGGTGATGCCGATGTGCAGCGGGTGGTCGCAGGCCTCGGCCAGCTGCTGGTAGGCGGCGACGGCCAGGAACACGTCGGACGCCTTCACGCTGATCTTGAACTCGTGGAAGTCCAGCTCCTGCAGGTGCGCGGCGTGCCAGAGGGCGGATTCCACCAGCGCCTCCGGGTTCGGCTCGCCATACTTCTCCAGCAGGTGCCGCTCCAGGCTGCCGGCATTGACGCCGATGCGGATGGAGCAGCCATGGTCGCGCGCGGCCTTCACGACCTCCTTCACGCGCTCCTTCGAGCCGATATTGCCCGGGTTGATGCGCAGGCAGGCGGCGCCCGCCTCGGCGGCCTCGATGGCGCGCCTGTAGTGGAAGTGGATGTCCGCCACGATCGGCACGTTCACCTCGCGCACGATCTCGGCGAGAGCGGCGGTCGATTCCTCGTCGGGGCAGGAGACGCGGACGATATCCACCCCCGCCAGCTCGGAGAGGCGGATCTGCGCGATGGTCGCGGCGGCATCCTGGGTCAGGGTGTTGGTCATGGTCTGGATGGAGACGGGCGCGTCTCCGCCGACCAGCACCTTGCCGACACGGATCTGCCGGGACTTGCGGCGCAGGATCTGCTGGTAGGGACGATAGGACATGGCGGTCAGGCCTCCCGCTTCGGCATGGGGCCGATATGGCAGCACAGCGCCCGCCGGCCAAGTCACGGACCTGCCGGGGGCCGCGTTTCCCAGGGCCGCGGCGTGTTACGCTTTCGTGGCGGCCTTCAGCGGGTGGGGAGCTGCCCCGGCTGCGCCTCGCGCAGCCGGGCCGGGTCCAGCAGGATGTCCCGCCGCACGCCGATATTGTCGGCGAAGGCCGGCGAGGCCACGCCATCCACCTCGGCCACCAGCCCCTCGATGCGGCCGGTGTTGAGCAGCAGGCCAGGGGTCTGCGGCACCTCGTAGGTCTCGCCCGGGCGCAGCACCCGCTCGAACACCACGCGGTTGCCCCGGGCCTCCCGCACCCGGATCCAGCTCTCCTGGGTGGCGCGCAGCACGATGCGGTTGGCCGGCGGGCGCTGTGCTGCCATATCGGCCCCATGCCGAAGCGGGAGGCCTGACCGCCAT
>NZ_JCACVY010000173.1:0-9364 GCF_058833935.1 Roseomonas sp. TS2
CCGCCCCGCAGGGTTGACGGTGCGCGCCCCGCACCGGGGCCCCGCGACACAGAGGCTAGAGGCATGACCCCGCGCTACACGCTTCCGCTGCTGGCCGCCCTCGCGCTGCTGGGCGCCGCCCCCGCCCTCGCCCAGAGCCAGACCGAAGGCCATGGCGACCGCGCCAACCCCGAGGCCAGCGTGGCCCCCGGCGCGCTGCGGCCCGGCCAGGCCCCGCCCCTGCCCGGCAGCGCCACCACCTCCCTCAACGCCCAGCGCTGGCGGGCCAGCCGCCTGCTGGGCGCCGACATCGCCAGCTCGGAGAACCATTCCCTGGGCACGGTGGAGGACCTGCTCTTCACCCGGGAGGGGGGGCTCACCGTCATCATCGCGACCGGCGGCTTCCTCGGGCTGGGGGAGCGGCTGGTCTCCGTGCCCTATGAGCGGCTGCAATACAGCGAGCGCTGGGTGCTGCCAGGCGAGAACGAGGAGACGCTGAAGCGGATGCCCGAGTTCAAGTTCGACTAGGGCCTTTCCCGCCCGCCCCGGCGCACGGAAAAGGCCTGGCGGAAAAGGCCCTGGCTCATTGTTCTCGCCAGCCTCCTTGCGCGGCCAGGCGAAGCAGCCCTAGCCGCCGCCCCCCTCGCCTCCCGGCGGGGGGAGAAGCCGGCCGGTGCCGAAGTCGAACTCCGCCTGCAGCGCCGCGAAGGGGTCTTCCGCCGCCTGCGCCTCGTCGCGGTTCAGGCCCAGCGCGTCGAGCTGGGCGCCGCTGATGGCGGTGAACTCCACCCCCGCCTCCCGCAGCATGGCGATGGAGAGCAGCCCCACCCGGTCCCAGTAGGAGGCGGTGCCCTCGCGCGGGGCGGCGGCCACCACGCGCCGCACCCCGGCCTGGATCAGCAGCGTGGCGCAGGTGTTGCACACCGGCTTGCCCACCACATAGGCGTCGCACCCCCGCGCGCCATGGCCGGCATGGAGCAGCGCGTTCTGCTCGGCATGCACCATCATCCGCAGCTTGGTAGCCTTGTCCTGCAGCCGCTCCGCGCTGTCCTCCACATTGGAGGGGAAGCCGTTGAAGCCGGTGGCGACGATGCGCGCCTGCGGCTGGTTCACCAGCACGGCGCCGACCTTGGCGCGCGGGTCCTTCGACCACTGGGCGATGTGGTGCGCCAGGCCGATGTAGCGCGTGTCCCACCGCGCCAGCTTCTCCGGCCTGCCCTCGAAGGCGTTGACGTTGCTCATCCGCTCCCCATCCGCTGCGTCAGGGATGTGAACACCCTGCTCACGAAGTCGTTGACGGACCCTCTCCGCTGTGCGGCAATCCCGCCCGATCGCCGGGCACACGGCGACACCCAGGGACCACACGCTGCCACGCCAACGTTTCGTCTGGAGAGAGTTTTCCGATGCAGAGCACCGCCAACCGCGCCTTGCTGCGCCGCCGCACCCTGCTGGCGGGCTCGGCCCTGGCCATGGCCCTCGGGCTGCTGGCCGGCGCCACCCCCGCCACCGCCCAGGGGGCGGACACGCTGAGCCTGGCCGTCGCCGCCCCGCCCAGCTCGCTGGACCCGCACTACCACACGCTCTCCCCCAACAACATGGTGGCCGAGCACTTCTTCGATAAGCTCGTCTCCCGCAACGCCAAGGCGCAGCTCGAGCCCGGCCTCGCCGAATCTTGGTCGATGCTCGACGACACGACCTGGGAGTTCAAGCTGCGGAAGGGCGTGAAGTTCAGCGACGGGCACGAGTTCACCGCCGACGACGTGGTGGCCACCCTCAAGCGCATCCCCGCCGTGGTGAACAGCCCGGGCTCCTTCTCCATCTACACCCGCGCCATCATCGGGCACGAGGTGGTGGACCCGCACACCATCCGCTTCAAGACCGCCTCGGTCTACCCGCTGCTGCCGCAGGACCTGAACAACGTCTTCATCATCTCCAAGACGATGGAGACCGCCGGCACGGGCGACTTCAACAACGGCCGCGCGATCGTCGGCACCGGCCCGTTCCGGCTGCAGAGCTTCACCCCCGACGACCGCGTGGTGATGACCCGCAACGACGAGTACTGGGGCGAGAAGCCGGACTGGCGCCAGGTGACCTACCGCTTCATCAGCAATGACGGCGTGCGGGTGGCGGCGCTGCTCTCGGGCGACGTGCAGCTGATCGACGTGGTGCCGCCGGCCGACACGCCGCGCCTGCGCGGCACCCCGGGCATCGCCTTCGCCGAGATCCCGAGCCTGCGCGCCATCTACCTCAAGATCGACACGGCGCACGACGTCTCGCCCTACCTGACCGGGCCGAATGGCGAGAAGCTGGACCGCAACCCGCTGCGCGACCTGCGGGTGCGGCAGGCGCTCTCGCTCGGCATCAACCGCCAGGCCATCGTGGACCGCATCATGCAGGGGGCCGGCACGCCCACCGGCCAGATGATGCCGCCCGGCGCCAATGGCTGGGCCGAGGACATCAAGGCGCCGCCCTACGACCCCAACCGCGCCAAGGCGCTGCTGGCCGAGGCGGGCTTCCCCAACGGCTTCAGCATCACGCTGATCGGGCCGAACAACCGCTACGTGAACGACGCGCAGATCATCCAGGCGATCGGCCAGATGTGGCAGCGCATCGGGGTGAAGACCACGGTGGACGCCATGCCCTTCTCCGTGCTGGCGCAGCGCCAGGCGAAGAACGACATGTCGGCCATGCTGATCGGCTGGGCGACCTCGGGCGAGCCCTCCTCGGCGCTGCGCGGCAACCTGACGACACGCATCCCCGAGAAGGGGTTCGGCACCGTCAACTTCAGCGGCTACTCCAACAAGGAAGTGGACCGGCTGGTGGAGGAGGGCCTGCGCACGGCGGATGACGAGAAGCGCGAGGAGATCTTCAAGCAGGCGATGCGCGTGGCCATGGAGGATGTGGGGCTGATCACGCTGCACATGCAGAAGAACATCTGGGCCATGCGCGGCGGGCTGAGCTACGAGGCGCGGGCGGATGAATACACGGTGGCGATGAATGTGAGGAAGGCGGGGTAAATATTAAATCAGGGTGCTGGGCCAGATAGCCTCAGCACCCTGATCAAGCTAACTTGCACCAGTTCTTCTATGATAAGGCATATCAGCCACTACTATTTGCTGATTAATTTCATCCCACGAATAATATATTCTCAGACATCTCACAGGATCGCGTGTATTTCCGCCATTTTTTATATGCCAGTTAGCTGTGAGCTTTCTTCCTTGGAATTCAAATGTAAAACTATCTCCGCCGCATGGAGCATTTTCAATGCCTTCTTCGATAGAAATATTGGACAAGCTTCCACCTCCGTTCATTCTTCTGTTCCGACATTCGTTAGAAAGCCACAATAAACAACGTCCAGCCAAAGCGACGTCGCCAAACACAGCTTTCTTAATTCCGCTGCGAGCCACCGAAGACAATACAAGACGACTTAACAAGGTTTGATCGCACCAGTCTGAAAATTCCTCCCATATACTAGGTATATTTTCTTCTAGATCAATTTTTTGGCCGGTTGAAATAAGTTTTTCTTCAACCGCCTGCAGCCTTGCTCTGCTTCTAAAAAATTGAGATTCGGCTATTTTCGCTCTTTCTTCTTCGTGGTGAATTAACTCAAAAGCTTGCTCAGCGTATTGTTTTGCTGATGTGAGTTCTATCTCGAGAGCTTCAATGCGTTTTTGCGCCATGCGCAATTGTTCAGTATCACTAGCTCCTAAATTCCGTCCGTTTTCCTGTTCAATACGAAGCGCCACGCTGCGAACAGCAGCAAAGGGCATAACATCCGACCCAAGGCGGAAGCGCCGCAGGCTTTCACTAGCTGCCTGAGAGCTTAGTTCATAAAGATGTGATAAAGTATTAGACTGAATTTCTTCTGCAAGCATCAACCTGTGTTCATAAGGATCAGAATCAAAATCAAAATTTGGCGAATATACACGTATAGCTCCATTATAAACCGATCTTGCTTTCCCAAGTATTTTAGAAATATTGTATGCTGCGTTTGAAGATAGTTTGAAAACATGAGCAATCCCTGCCAATCTTCGAGAGAATTTTCTTATCTCTAAATCATCGACAGCGTATTTTTGAGCACCATTTAAACTGCTTATTGCAAAAATAGGGACTTTTCTTCGTTCCGATGTAAGAGAGTCAATGAAAATTTTTATTTCTTCTTCGCTATTTATGAATTCTTCATGAGATTTTAATCTTGAATTTCCTGAAAATACTTTTAGATTTTCAATTATCTTCCTCAAAAAAAACGGAACTGCTGGATCAATACTGAAATTTTCTTCGTGCGTGCTGGCTATTAACCTTAAACTAAACTTTGCATCTTCATTCTCATTATGGCCAATCGTAAACTCAGTTGTCCAAGTCCGCCCAGGAACAGATTTATCTGGATCTTCACAACGCAATGACCATATTTGGCTTTTTTCTAGTTTAATATTTACCCCTAATGTTGTTCGTCCGCCTGGCATAAACTCAAAATTTTCCCCCGCCCAAGCTGATGCAGGCAACCTACCGCCACAGCGTTCTTGAGCCCACCTCAATGCCTGATTTTGTGCAAATCGGATCGCCTCTTCAGGATCATCATGTATGATGCTAGCAGCAACACGAAGTATCTCTCGCTCTTGAAACTGTCCCTGTGTTCGTCTTGTGAAAAATTTGGGCGAATTTTCAGTAAAATCATTCATATTACTTCCTTTCCAAACATCCCGTGAAACCGCCCCAGGAAGCTCCTGAGCCTCTCGCTCTCCGGGTTCCCGAACACCGCCTCCGGTGGCCCCGCCTGGGCCACCCTGCCCTGGTCCATGAACACCACGTGGTGCGAGACCTCCCGCACGAAGAGCATCTCGTGGCTCACCACCAGCATGGTCATGCCGCTCTCGGCCAGGCCCTGCATCACGCCCAGCACCTCGGAGACCAGCTCGGGGTCCAGCGCGCTCGTCACCTCGTCGAACAGCAGCAGGCGCGGCTCCATCGCCACGGCGCGGGCGATGGCCACGCGCTGCTGCTGCCCGCCGGAGAGCTGGTAGGGATAGTGGCCGCGCCGCTCGGCCAGGCCGACGCGGGAGAGCCAGTGGGTGGCGGTGTCGCGCGCCTCGGCCTTGGGTTTGTTCAGCACCTTGGTCAGGCCCAGCATCACGTTCTCCTCCGCCGTCAGGTGCGGGAAGAGGTTGAACTGCTGGAACACCATGCCGATCCGCGCCCGCTGGGCGGAGATGGCGGTCTCGCTCAGCCGCCGCCGGCGGCCGCCTTCCATGCGGTAGCCCACCGGCTCGCCATCGAGCAGGATCTCGCCGCCATCATGCTCCTCCAGCAGGTTCACGCAGCGCAGGAAGGTGGTCTTGCCGGAGCCGGAGGCGCCGATCAGCGAGACCACCTGCCCCTGGCGCACCTCCAGGTCGATCCCCTTCAGCACCTCCACGGCGCCGAAGCTCTTGCGCACGCCCTGGGCGCGCAGCAGCACGTCATCGGCCATGCGGCCTCCTGCCTGTGTGGGTGGGGTCATGGTTGCCTTCCTCCGCGCGCTAGTAGCGGAGGTAGGAGAAACGCCGCTCCAGCCGCGCGCCGAGCCAGGCGATGGTGGCGTTGATCATCAGGTAGAGCAGCCCGGCAAAGAGGTAGAAATCGACGATCAGGTAGTTGCGGGCGACGATCTGCTGGTTGGTCAGCAGCAGCTCCACCACGCCGATGATGGAGAGCAGGGTGGTGCCCTTCACCACCTCCAGCCCGGTGTTCACCCAAGGGGGCAGCATCCGCCGCAGCGCCTGCGGCAGGATCACGTAGCGCAGCCGCTGGGAGAAGCGCAGGCCGATGGCCTTGCCCGCCTCCATCTGCCCCGCCGGCACCGATTCCACCGCGCCGCGCAGCGTCTCCGCGATATGCGCCGTGGCGAAGGCGGAGAGCGCGATCACCCCCGCCCAGTAGGCCGGCAGGTTGATGCCGAACAGCGACAGCCCGTAATAGGTGAACAGGATCAGGACCAGGATCGGGATGCCCCGCATGAAGTCCACATAGATCCGCGCCAGCAGCCGCAGCCACCACCAGCCATAGGCCAGCGCCACCCCCATCGCCACGCCGAGGATGGTGGCGAAGAGGATGGTCAGCGCCGAGGCGCTCATCGTCACCCACAGCCCGTTGAGCAGGGAGAAGCGCGCCACCCAGGCCTCGAACCAGAAGGTGCCGGGGGCGAAGGAGAAGTCGAGCATCGGCGCCCTCCCTCAGCGGATGGTGGCGTAGCGGCGCTCCACCTGCCGCAGCAGGGTGGCGAGCAGCCAGGCGGTGGCGAGGTAGAGGACGCTGGCGGTGAGCCACACCTCCATGACGCGGAAGGTGTTGGCGTTGATCTGCCGCGCCACGAAGGTCAGCTCCGGGATGGCGATGGCCGCGGCCAGCGAGGTGTCCTTGAACAGCGAGATGAGGTTGTTGCTGATGCTGGGCAGCGTGATGCGGAACATCACCGGCAGCACCACCCATCTCTGCCGCTGCCAGGGCCGCATGCCGATGGCCTTGGCCGCCTCCACATACTGCTTCGGGATGGAGGCCAGCCCGGCGCGGAACACCTCGCTCATATACGCCCCCGCATAGAGCGAGAGGGTGAGGATGAAGCTCTGCGTCTTGTCGAGGAAGTAGATGCCGAATTCGGGCAGCCCGAAATAGACGAAGAAGATCAGCAGCAGCAGCGGCGTGCAGCGGATGATCTCGACATAGGCCCAGACCGGCCCCGAGAGCCACCGCTTGCCCGAGACCCGCGCATAGGCCGCCGCCAGCCCGATGACGCTGCCGATCAGCAGCGACACCACGGCCAGCCCCAGCCCCAGCGCGAGCGCCTCCAGGAACAGCCCCCAGTTGCGGGTGATGACGCTCCAATCGAAGTAGTACTGGATCATGCGGCCCTGCTGCCCGGAATGGCGGGGTCCGGGGTGACACTGTCACCCCGGCGGGGGTCCAGGGGGCGGCGCCCCCTGGCGCTTCGGTCAGGAGAATTCGGCCGGATAGCCGATCTTGGGCGTGGCCAGCTCGATGCCGAACCACTTCTTGTAGGAGGCGGCGAAGGTGTCGAAATCCACCCCCATCATGGCTTCCTTGTACACGGTGTTGACCCAGTTCAGCCAAACCGGGTCCCCCGGCTTGACGGCCGAGGCGTAGGAATTGGGCATCCAGCCGTATCCGGCGTCGACGAAGCGCCCCGGCGCCTGCTGCATCAGCCAGCGGGCGGCGGACTGGTCGGCCATGTAGGCGTCGACGCGGCGGGCGTTGAGCGCCTGCAGCGTGGCGTCCGGGCTCTCGAAGGCATCGACCTTGGCCTGGGGCAGCGCCTTGCGCACCCACTCGGTGAGGAAGACGTTCTGCATGCCGCCGACGGTGACGGCGTTGCCCGCAGCCTTCAGCGCCTCGAAATTCTGGTACTTGGCGCCGCGTGCCAGCAGCAGCAGGGTCACGCCCTCGCGGTAGTAGGGGATGGTGAATTCCACCTGCTGCGCGCGGCCGGGGGTCACGGTCATCCACTGCACCACGATGTCCACCTTGTCGGTGACCAGCGAGGGGATGCGGGCGTCCGAGCCCTGGAGCACGAACTCCACCTTGCTCTCGTCGTCGAAGAGCGACTTGGCGAGCAGCCGCGCCAGGTCGATATCCATGCCCTGCAGCTTGCCGTCGGCGCCCTCGAAGTGCCAGGGCGGGTTGGTGCTGCCGGTGCCGACGATGAGGCGGCCCCGCTCCTTGATCACCTGGAGCTTGCTCTTGCCCAGCGTCTGGGCAACGGCCCCCTTGGGCGCGAAGAGGGCGGCGGCGCCGCCCAGCATCGCCCCCAAGCCGAACAGCCCGCGCCGCTCCATGCCGGCGGCCTTGTCCTTCTGGTCCATGGTCGGTCCCCTGCTCTCCCTCGCATGCCTTGGGTGGCATGTCCGGGGAGAAGGTCAGCAAGAAACGCGCCGCTTGTCACGCCACCGCAGCGAGTGAATTGCGGCGGCCGTCGATGATCTCGGCGATGCGCTGGCCGGAGCCCGCCCCCATGGTCCAGCCCGTATGGCCGTGGCCGGCATTCAGGTAGAGCCCGCCCAGCCGCGTGGGGCCGATGCGCGGCAGGCCGTCCGGCACCATCGGCCGCAGCCCGGCCCAGCGTATGGCGCCCGGCGCCGAGTCGGCCCCCTCGAAGGCGGGGAAGAGCTGCGTCACGCCGCGCATCAGCGCGCCGATGCGCGCCGGCGAGGGGGTGGTGTCGAAATCCGCCACCTCGGCCGATCCGACGATGCGATAGCGGTCGCCGAGCGGGGTGAGGGCGAATTTCCGGCCATCGTCGAGGATGGCGTTGCGCGGCCCCTCCGGCCAGACGGCGCGCGGCAGGGTGACGGAAAGCCCCTTCACCGGGTGGATCGGCACATGGATGCCGAGCGGCCGCAGCAGCGTGGCCGAGTGCGGCCCGAGCGCCACCACCACCGCGTCGCACGCCATCTCGCCGGCGGAGGTGGCCACCGCCGCCACCCGCCCGCCACGCTGCACCAGCTTCTCCACCGTGGTGCCGTAGTGGAACTCCACGCCGCGCGCGGCGCACCAGGCGGCCAGGCCCTGGCTGAACTTGCTGCAATCCCCCACCTCGTCCTGCGGGAAGTGCAGCCCGCCCGCCACCTTCTCGGCCACCGGGGCCAGCGCCGGCTCGCGGGCGATGCAGGCGGCGCGGTCCAGCCGCTCCGTCACCAGCCCGTGCGGCGCCAGCGCCTCATGCGCCCGGGCGGCGGCCTCCCACTCGACCGTGGTGCCGAAGGTCTTGAGCACGCAGCCGCCGGCATAGTCGTATTCCACGCCCGTTTCGGCACGGATCTCGGCCATGCAGCGCGCCGAGTGCAGCGCCAGCTCCAGATTGGCCAGCGCCCCCGCATTGTGCACGGCGGTGCGGGAGGCGGCGAGGAAGCCCAGGCCCCAGCGCCACATGCGCGGCAGGGCGGAGGGGCGCAGCAGGAAAGGCGCGTCCTCCTGCCCCAGCCATTTCAGCACCTTGAGCGGCATGCCCGGCGCCGCCCAGGGCTGCACCGAGCTGACATGGATGATGGCGCCATTGCCCCAGCTGGTTTCCAGCCCGGCGGCCTCGCGCCGCTCCACCACGCTCACCTGATGGCCGGCGCGCAGCAGCCAGTAGGCGCTGCTGACGCCGATGACCCCGGCGCCCAGGACGATGATGCGCATATCCCTGCCTCAATCCTTCTCCGCCAGCGCAGACTCACAGAGGCGGGCCACGGCGGCAAGGTCGCCCGGCTCCGGCACGGGGTGGATGCGCGCCGGCATCTCCTGGTAGGCCCGCCCGTCCTTGAAACCGTGGCCGGTGATCAGGCAGACCACCACCGCCCCCTCCGGCACCAGCCCGCGCGCCAGCAGCGCCGGCAGAGCGGCGATGGGGCTG
>NZ_JCACVY010000174.1:0-9227 GCF_058833935.1 Roseomonas sp. TS2
CCAGCAGCATCACCACGCCGCCGATCGACTGGTCCTCCAGCGGCGTCAGGCCGAGGCAGGCGGCATGGGCGTAGAGCGGGCGCGGCGCGAGGGCGATCAGCGCGCCGAGCAGCGTCATGTGCATGGAGGTGAGCAGCAGGCCGACGACGCCCGCCGCCTGGCGCGGCCGCCGGTCCGCCTCGCCGGCGCCGAGGCAGGAGAGCCAGACCAGCAGCGAGACGGCGAGGAAGCTGCCCTGCTCCAGCGCCATCACGCCAAGGCTCTCGCGTGCCGCGTGGTGCGGCCCCGGCATGTGCCAGCCCCAGATGGTGACGAATTCCAGCCCCGAGGCCGCCACGGGCCACCAGAGGTTTGGCCCGAGAAGCCGGGGAAAGCGCCGCGCCGGGTCCCACCGCCCGCCGCCGAGGGCGATGGCGAGCAGCGGCGCGGCCACCGCCACCACGCCCATATGCATCACCATGTGGCCGGTGAAGGAGCGTTCCAGCAGCACCAGCAGCGGCCCGCCCCAGACCAGCGCCAGCACCAGCAGCGCCAGCGGCAAGGCCACCCCGGCGGCCATCAGCGGCAATCCGCGATGGTGATCGCCGGCATGGCGACGAAGATGACGCTGACGAAGCTCAGCGCGCAGAGCAGCAGCGTGGCGTAGCCGAGGAAGTGCTGGCGGTCCTCGTCCGTGGCCTGGTCGTGCGGCGGGTCGTCCGTGCCGAAGCCCCAGTGGCGGCGCGCCTGCTGCCCGGCCACCAGGATCAGCCCCAGCGCCGGGATGGTGATGCCGAGGATCACCCAGCGCAGCGTGGTGAGATCGACCCACGGCCCGCCGCCCTTGGCGCAGGCGATGGCGGCGGCGACGTAGCAGAGCAGGAAGTGGATGGCCCAGATGGCGGGCGGCGCCAGCAGGGTCCAGAGATTGGCGTGGCGCCGGTTGTGGATCAGCATGGCGGCCCCTCCCTCACGCCAGCAGCGGGAAGAGGGCGACGGTGGCGAGCGTCACCACCGCGGTGATGGCGGCGAAGTGCCAGTAGAGCACGACATTGTGGATATCGATGTCGTGCTCCCGCGTCAGCTTGCCGGCGAGGCTGCGGGCCAGGGCGTAGAGCGTCATGATGACGCCGACCGCGAGATGCAGCGCCGCCCAGCCCAGCAGCACCCAGACGGCGGCGGGGTAGGCGTGGGTGGTGGGCTCCAGCCCGTTCGCCCAGGGGCCCATCAGCATGGCGCCGCCGCTGGCCAGGGCCAGCAGCACCGCCGCCAGCAGCCCGAGCCGCAGCCCGCCCGCCTGGCCCGCCGTGTTGCGCGCCCGCGCCCAGAGCATGGCGCCCCAGGCGCCGAGGGCGGCGAGCAGCGCCACGCCCGGCCAGAGCAGCCCGGGGCCCATCGGCAGCCCGGCGGCATCCAGCGGCGGGAAGACGGGGTGGATGGTCCAGAAGTAGAAGTAGCTGAACACCAGGCTGGCGAAGGCCGTCATGTCGCCGGTCATGGTGATGAACATCGCCCACCAGCCGACCGACCGGATGCCGGAGGCGTAGAGCGGCAGCCTCACGCCGCGGCCGATATCCTTCTCGTGCTTCTCCGGCACCATCGCCGTGCCGCGCCACAGCCAGGCCAGGATGGAGAGGATGGCGGCGACGCCCACCGCCAGCCCGGTCCAGTAGAGGTGGAAGGTGGTGAGGATGAACACCGCGCCGGTCAGCACCGCCGCGACCATCGGCATGAAGCTGTTGCCCGGCACGCGCAGGCACTGGATCGGCCGCGCGTCGAGCACGGAGGTGACGAGGGTCTCGCGCTTTCCTTCCTCGGCATCGGGGAGGTATTCGCGGCCCTCGTCCACGCGGCGGGGCAACTCCGGGTCGTCCCAGAGCGGGTAGCGGGAGGCGATGGCGGGCACGCTGCGCACGCCGTAATCGGGGCCGGGGATGGGGTTCAGCCATTCCAGCGTGCCGGCGCCCCAGGGGTTGCGCGGCGAATCCGCGCGGCGGCGGATGCCCCAGATGGCGTCCCAGGTGAACAGCAGCACGCCGGCCGCGAACAGCACCGCGCCGGCCGAGGAGATCAGGTTCAGCCAGTCCCAGCCGATGCCGCCCGGATAGGTGAACACGCGGCGCGGCATGCCGCGCAGCCCGGTGAAGTGCATGGGGAAGAAGGCGATGTTGAAGCCCAGGAACATCAGCCAGAACACGAGGCGGCCGATGCGGTCCGACAGCTTCCGCGCCATGATCAGCGGGTAGTAGTAGTAGGCGCCGGCGAAGAGCGGCAGCACCATGCCGCCGATCAGCACGTAGTGCAGGTGCGCCACGACGAAGTAGCTGTCATGCGCCTGCCAGTCGAAGGGGGCGATCGCCACCATCACCCCCGTCAGCCCGCCGAAGACGAAGATGGCGAGCGCCCCGGCGGCGAACAGCATCGGCGTGGAGCGGGTCATTTTCCCCGCCAGCATGGTGGCGACGAAGACGAAGATCTGCACGCCCGTCGGGATCGCCACCGCCTCGGAGGCGGCCGAGAAGAAGCCGAGCGAGATGGCGGGCAGGCCGGTGGTGAACATGTGGTGCACCCACAGCCCGAAGCTGAGGAAGCCGGTGCCCACGGCGGCCAGCACGATCCAGGAATAGCCGATGATCGGGCGCCGCGCGAAGGTCGGCACGATCATCGCCAGCAGCGCGATCGAGGGCAGGAAGACGATGTAGACCTCCGGGTGGCCGAAGATCCAGAACAGGTGCTGCCACAGCACCGGGTCGCCGCCGCGGCTGGCGTCGAAGAACGGCCAGCCGGCCAGCCGCTCCAGCTCGAACAGGATGTCGCCGGCAATCAGCGGCGGGAAGGCGAACAGGATCATGCCGCCGACGATCAGCACGTACCAGCAGTAGAGCGGCATGGTGTTGATGCGCATGCCCGGCGGCCGGCACTTCAGCACGCCCACGATCAGCTCCACCGCGGCGGCGATCGAGGCCACCTCGATGAAGGAGAGGCCGAGCAGCCAGATGTCGGCGCCGATGCCGGTGAGCTTCGGGTCCGTGGTCAGCGGCGGGTACATGAACCAGCCGGCATCGGGCGCCGCGTTGAAGAAGATCGAGCCCATGACGAAGACGCCGCCGATCAGGAAGCACCAGTAGCCATAGGCGGAGAGGCGCGGGAAGGGCAGGTCCCGCGCCGCCAGCATGGTGGGCAGCAGCAGGATCGCCACCGCCTCGAAGATCGGCACCGCGAACAGGAACATCATCGCCGTGCCGTGCAGCGTGAAGGCCTGGTTGTAGAGGCTGGCGGAGATCAGGTCGTTGTCCGGCACGGCGAGCTGCGCCCGCACCAGCAGCGCCAGCGCGCCGGCGAACAGGAAGAACAGGAAGGAGGTGGCGGTGTACCACAGCCCCACCTCGGTGTTGTTCACCGCCGACCAGTAGCGCCAGCCGGAGGGCGTCTCCCAGGTCTTCTCGAGCCGTGCCTCCTGGGCCTTCCGGCGGGCGGCGTCCTCGCTGTCCGGCATCGTCGCCTCGCTCATCGCAGCGTTCCCAGCCAGGCCGCGATCGCGGCGATCTCGGTCTCCGGCAGCGTGCCGTAGGCGGGCATGCGGGCGGAGGGCTTGATCTGGTCGACCCGGGCGATGAAGGCGGCGCGGTTCTCCGCGCTGTTCTCCAGGATGCCGGCGCCGATCGTGGGGCGGCTGGCCAGGTGCGTCAGGTCCGGCCCGATGGCGCCGCGCGCCGCCGTGCCGCGCACGCTGTGGCAGGCGCCGCAGCCATTCGCCAGGAAGGCGGCCTCGCCCGCCTGCGCCGCCGGCTCCACGGCGGCGGCTGGCGCCGCCTCGCGCGCCAGCCAGGCCTCGAACTCGGCCGGCTCCACCACCCGCACGGTGAAGGCCATCAGCGCGTGGGAGGCGCCGCAGAGCTCGGCGCAGGCGCCGCGGAACTCGCCCGTGCGCGTCGGCTCCAGCACCAAGCGGTTGGTGCGGCCGGGGATCATGTCCATCTTGCCGCCCAGCGCCGGCACCCAGAAGGAGTGGATGACGTCGCGCGTCGAGAGGCTGAACTCGACGCGCTGGCCCACCGGCAGCACCAGCGCATTGGCGCTCTCCACCGGGGCGCCGCCGGGCGGATGGTAGCGCACCCGCCACCAGAACTGCTCGCCCTCCACATGCACCCGCAGCGGGCCGCCGGGGGCGCGCAGCTCCGGCATCAGCCGCAGGCCGTAGAACAGCAGCACCGCCAGCAGCAGCGTCGGCACCACCGCCCCCGCCCAGACGATGAGGCGGCTGGCGCCCTGCTGGCTCCAGGGCTGCCCGCGCCGTCGGGCGGCATAGGAGGCGAGGCCCAGCACCAGCACCCAGATGACGCCACTGGCGATCAGCATGGCCCAGAACAGCCGCGCCACCTGCTCCGCCTCGAAGCCGGCGGGGTCGAGCGCCGACTGCACGCCGCCGCACCCGGTCAGCAGCCCTGCCAGCGGCACGGCGCGCATGGCGCGGCCCGTCATCACGGTGCGTTGTTCCATTGGCCCCCTGCGGGCTCGCCGCCCACCCTGTCGTGCGCCGCCGTTGCGGCACACCTCTCCAGACCGCGCAACGCATCGCGGGCGGGGCGGTTTCCGGCTGCGGCTTGGCCTTCCGCGCGGCGCCAGCGCCGGCCGGGGCGGCTTCAGCGGGGTGCGGCGGTGCCGGGGAAGCCGGCCTCGGCCGGGTACATCAGCTCGGGCACGGCGATGTTGAGCTTGCCGTGATGCAGCCGGTGCACCGCCGCGCGCACCGCCACATCCAGCCCCGGCCGGTTGTAGTAGACGCCGCGTATGTGCAGCTGATGCGCGATGCAGCGCAGGAAGCCCTCGCGCAGCGCCGGGTCGGGCGGGGTCGCTTCCGTCCAGAAGCGGTCCAGCGGGCCGGAGAAGACCAGGCCGGGAATGCGGTAGAGCGCCTCGCCCAGCGCGAAGGTCGGGGTGTGGTCGATGATGGAGCGCAGCCCCACCGTGCTGTTGACGGTGACGGTGCCCTGCACCTGCTCGACGATGGCACCCAGATTGCCGCCGCCCAGATAGTGCATCCGCGCCGAGACCCCCGCCGCCTCGGCGATGCGGCGGGTGCGCCGCTTCCAGTTCTTCAGCCCCGGGTCGAGCGGATGCACCTTCACCAGCAGATGCGCGTCGGCGGGCGCATGGGCGGCGAAGCTCTCCGCCACCTCGCGCAGCGCCGTGTCCAGGTCGGGGTAGCGGGAATAGGCGCGGATGGAGAAGTCGCTCTCCATCTGCATCGCCATCAGGAAGAGTGGGCCGGTGCCGGAGAGGCGCTGCAGGATGGCGTCCGCCCGGCGGTTGTCCCGCCCGCGCTGCAGCAGCCGCAGCCCGACGCCCATGTAGTACAGCGCCGGGTGCTGCAGCAGGTGCGTGCGGTAGTGGGGGAAGGGCCAGGGCAGGGCGCTGCTCAGATGGTAGAGCATGTCCCACCGTGCCTGGCGGGCGAAGCTGTCCTTGTTGCGCACGATCAGGTCGGGCGGCGGCAGGCTGGCGCCGGTGCGCAGGATGGTCTCCGGGTCGCGGGTGAACAGGCTGGCCGCGTTCATGCCGTCCCGCTCCAGCACGATCCAGTCGGGGCGGATGTAGCCGAAATCGGTGGTGGCGACGCGGATGCCGCGCGCATGCGCGGCGGCGATGGCGGCCTTGTGATAGCTCCGCTGCTCGCCCAGCAGCACCAGGTCGGTGACGCCGTGGCGGTCGAGGAAGGCCTCGACGAAGGCCGGCCATTCCTCGGCCCGGCCGCGGAAATCCACCGCGCCGGGGCCGCGCCAGAACAGCCTGTCGCCGAGGTTCAGGTTGATCCGGTGCACGGCATGTCCCAGCGCCCGCAGCCCGGCGCCAACCTCGTCGAAGAACGGCGTGATCGGTCCCTGCAGGAAGAGGAAGCATCGTGAAGCCGGATCGGCGGGGCTGCTCATCGGCGGCGGCGGGTTCTCGTCTGCGGCGGTCGGAGGGGCGGGGCTTCCGGCCCGCCGCGCGGAATGAAGGGCAGGGCCGCCATGGGCATGGCGCGCGCTACCCGACAGGCGCGGCCAGGGCCGCATGCAGGTCCTCCCAGCCGACGGTCCGCTGGCCCTGCCACGCCATCTCCCGCAATGCCCCGGCCGATGGAAATGGGCAATAGGGCGCGCCAGGCTGTGACAGGTCCTGCGGCCGGCCCGCCGGCGGCGCGGCGGCGGCCTCCAGCGCCGCCAGCAGCGGCCCGAGCAGCGCGGCGCCGGCCTCGTGCAGCAGCCGGGCCGCGGTGCTGGCGGTGACGCCCGGCGGCAGCGACACCGCCTGCTGCGCCAGGATGGCGCCGGCATCGATGCGCGGCACCATGCGGTGCACCGTCACGCCGAAGGCGGGCGGCGTCTCCCGCATCGCCCAGAGGGTGGGCACCGGGCCGCGGTGGCGCGGCAGCAGCGAGGGATGCACGTTGATGCCCCCCAGCGGCGCCAGGGCCAGGGTTTCGGCGCGCAGGATCTGGTCGAAGTGGAAGGACAGGATCAGGTCCGGCCGGGCCGCGCGCAGCGCGGCGGCCATGGCGGGGCCGTTGACGTCCTCCACCGCCAGGAGCGGGATGCCCCGCCGCCGCGCGAAGCCGCTCAGCGCGCCACGGCCCAGGGCCCGGCGCAGCCCGCCCAGCGCCTGCGGCAGGCCGTAATTGACCAGCAGGTAGGGCAGCAGGCGGGGGCCGGAGCGGCGCCAATGGGCGCGCATCTGCCCGGGCATGCCGCCGGCGGCGGCGCGGTAGGGCAGGGAGCGGCCGATCAGCACGATCCGCTCCGCCTGCTGCTCCGCCAGCCGCAGCACCGCCGCGGCGCTGAGCGCGCTCTCCAGGGTCAGCAGGGCGATGCGCATGCCGCCCGCCCGAGCGCCCATCCGATCTCCTGCCCGATCTCCTGCCGGCCGGGGCGCCTCACGCGCCGAGGCCGGGCAGGCTCTCGACGCGGCCGATGCCGGAGACGGCCTGGCTCAGCGCCTCGGCCGCCTGGTCGAGATCCGCCGCGCTGTGCTCGGAGGAGATGAAGAAGCGCAGCCGCGCGGATTGCTCCGGCACGGCGGGGAAGGTGACGGTCTGCACCGCCACGCCGCGCTCCAGCAGCGCCGCCGCCACCTTCGCCGTGCGCACCGAGGAGCCGAGGATGACCGGCAGCACGGCGCCGCCCTGGCTGGTGCCGGTGTCGAAGCCGCGCGCGCGCAGCCGCTCCCGCAGGCCGAGGCCATTGGCCTGCAGCCGTGCCACCCGCTCCGGCTCGGCGCGCAGGATGCGCAGCGATTCCAGCGCGGCGGCGGCCAGCGCCGGCGGCAGCGCCACGGAATAGACGAAGCCCGGCGCGGTGTGGCGCATCCAGTCGATCAGGTCGGCCCGCGCGGCGATGTAGCCGCCGCAGGCGGAGAGCGTCTTGGAGAGCGTGCCCATCCAGATGTCGACGCCGGCGGGATCGACGCCCTGCGCCTCGGCGATGCCCTGGCCGGTGGCGCCCAGCACGCCGAGGGAATGCGCCTCGTCCACCATCAGCCAGGCATCGTGGCGGCGGGCGATCTCGATGCAGCGGGCGAGGTCGGGGCTGTCGCCATCCATGCTGTAGTGGCCCTCCACCAGCAGCAGGGCGCGGGCCGCCTTGCCCGCGCCGCGCCGCGCCGCCGCCAGCTCCCGCTCCGCCGCGCCCAGATCGTTGTGCGCGAAGGGGATGCGCCGGGCGCCGGAGAGGCGGACGCCCTCGGTGCAGGAATTGTGGATGGCCGCGTCGTGCACCACGATGTCGCGCGGGCTCATGAGGTGGCCGATGGTGGTGACGTTGGTGGCGTGGCCGGAGACGAAGGTGAGCGCCGCCTCGGTGCCGTGCAGCGCCGCCAGCGCGCGCTCCAGCTCGCGGTGCAGCTCCCGCTCCCCCGAGAGGATGCGCGAGCCGGAGGGCGAGACGCCGTAGCGGTCCACCGCCGCCTTGGCCGCCGCCAGCACGCGCGGGTCGCCGTTCAGGCCGAGGTAGTTGTAGCTGGTGAAGTTGACGACCGCGCGCCCCTGGATGCGGCTGTGCGCGCCGGCCAGCCCGTCATGCGCCTGGAACAGCGGGCTCGGCATGTCGAGCGATTGCAGCGCGGTCTTCAGCAGGCCGAAATCGCGCATGCCGGGCAGGGTGGTGAAGTCGCGCGCGCTGCCCGCGTCGGGCGCCGGCGCCTCGCCGCTGCGCCGCTTGGAGAGCCGCGCCAGCAGCGCCATCCGCGCCGTGGCGCTGAGCCCGCCGCTCATGCGCCCGCCCCGCGGGCGGGATGGATCGGAGGGAGGGTCATGCGTGCTGCGTGTCCATGGGCCATGGTCCGGGCCGTTCGTGGGCGCTGCCCCCGGCCCGTGCCGGCGGGGCGGCGTGCGGGGAGGATAGCCGGTCCGGGGCGGGTCCGCACCCGCCCCGGGCCATCACGAAGTCGCTTCGGCCGGGTGCCCGGCCGGGCCGGCGCTGGGCTCGAACTGCTCCACCAGCTCGGCGATCGCCTCCTCGGCGCGGCCGCCGGCCAGGCCCTCGGCCAGCTTGCGGGTCAGCAGGTCGATGGTCAGATCCTCGCTCACCGAGGCCAGCGGCACCTGCATTCCCAGCCGCCGCTCCAGCGCGCCGCGCAGCTCGAGGCCGCCCAGGCTGTCGAGCCCGAGGCCGGCCACGGGCGCGTCGAGCGGCACCGCCTCGGGCGGCAGGCGCAGGATGCGCGCCACCTCCTCCTGCACCACCTGGCGCAGCAGGGCGCGCGCCTCCTCCGGCGGCAGGGCGAGCAGATGGGCCTGCAGCCCGGCCGCCTCCAGGCTGGTCTCGGCGCGGCCGCGCACCTCGGAGAAGAGCGGCTCCTCCAGGATCGGCAGCGCCATGCGCGCCTCCCGCCAGGCGACATGCGCCAGCCCCAGCACCGGCGCGCCGCTCTCCAGCAGCGCCGGCAGGGCGGAGAGCGCCTCGGCCGCCGCCATCGGCGCCACGCCCAGGCGGCGGGCCAGGGTTCCGGCGGTGGCGGCGTTGCCGGCGAGGATGCCGGCATCGGCGATCGGGCCCCAGGCCACCGCCAGCGCCGGCAGCCCCTCGGCATGGCGGCGCCGCGCCAGCGCCTCCAGCGCCATGTTGGCGGCGACGTAGTTGGCCTGGCCCGGATTGCCCATCGCCGTGGTGGCGGAGGAGAACAGCAGGAACAGCGAGACCGGGTCCCGCCGTGTCAGCCGGTCGAGATTCTCGGCGATGGCGAGCTTCGGCGCCAGCACGGCGGCGAAGCGG
>NZ_JCACVY010000175.1:0-9186 GCF_058833935.1 Roseomonas sp. TS2
CATGCCGCCATCGCCGCCGCCAAGGGCGCCGTGGAGGGGCTGGTGGTGGCGCTGGGCGCCGAGCTGGCGCCCGCCATCCGCGTCAACGCCATCGCGCCCAGCCTGATGCGCACCGAGATGGCCGCGCCCCTCACCGCCAACGCGCAGATGGCCGAGGCGATCGCGAAGCTCCACCCGGTGCCCCGACTCGGCACGCCGGAGGATGCGGCGGCGCTGGCCGCCTTCCTGCTCTCGCCCGAGGCGGGCTGGATCAGCGGCCAGGTCATCGGCGCCGATGGCGGGCGCGCCACGCTGCGGAGCAAGGGCTGATGCGCCGCCGCGCCCTGCTCGCCGCGCCGCTGCTGCCGGCCCTGCTGCTGGCCGCGCCGCCCGCGGGGGCGATGCCGGCCGGCGGCTACCGCTTCCGCGTGCTGCGGGAGGGGCGGGAGATCGGCACCCACAGCGTGCGGATGGAGCCGGGCGGGGTGACGCGCACCGTGGTGGCGCTGGAGGTGAAGCTGCTGTCCTTCACCGTCTTCCGCTACCACCACGACTATGCCGAGCGCTGGGAGGGCGGGCGGCTGGTGGGCTTCGCCTCGCGCCTGGAGAAGGACGGCAAGGTGCAGCTGCTGGATCTGCGGTCCGGCGCCGAGGGGCTGCGCGGCACCGGGCCGGAGGGGGCCGTCGCCCTGCCCGCCACGGCGGCACCGCTTTCCTGGTGGGCGCCGGAGCACCTCGACCGCCCGCTCTTCGACGCCGGCAGCGGCCTGCCGCTGGCCGAGCCGCCCCTGCGGGACCGGGCGGACGGGATGACCCGCTGGCGCTGGCCGGCCCGCGACATGGTGGCGCTCTACGACGCCGCCGGCCGCTGGGTGGGCTTCACCATGCGCGGCGACGATGGCAGCGCCGTGCGCTACGAGCCCGCCTGAGGCGGCCTCGCGCCGCACATGCCTCGGCGACACAGCATTCACCATTGCTTCACCTCGTGCCGCACAAGAGGAATGAGCCGCCAGGACAAGGAAGCTCCACCTTGCGTATCCGCACCTTCTTTCTTGTCTGCTTCTGCGGCGTGGCCGTGACGGGCGGCATCACCTCCCTTTGGCAGTCCGCCGATGCGTGGGACGACTGGAGCCAGGCCAGCCGGGCGGGGCTGGCGACCCGCGCGGTCAGCGACGCGCAGCGCGCGCAGACGGCGGTAGCCGTGGAGGTCGGCGCCTACAGCCCGCTGCTGCGCAGCCCGGCCCCGGACATCGCCAGCTCACAGCGCGCCGCGCCGGAAACGGACCGGCTGCTGCGCCAGGCGGTGGAGAGCGTCGCCGCCGCCGGGCTCGACGCCGCCCCGGTGCGGGACCTCCTTGCCCGCGTGGCGGAGATGCGCGACCGCAGCCTGGCCGAGATGCGCCGCCCCCTGGCGGAGCGCGATGCCGCGATGCCCACCGCCGCCCAGCAGCTCCGCAACAGCGGCGTGGAGACCATGGCGCGGCTGGCAGCGGCGGCCTCCCGCCAGGTGGTGGAGATGGCGCCGGATGCCGGGCTGGTGCTGGAGGTGGCCAATGCCGTGATGGAGGCCCGCGATTTCGCCGGGCGGCGCAACACCGCCATCTCCTCCTGGGTTCTCGGCCAGCCGGTGACGGCGGCCGGAATGGACGCCGCCCTGCAGCAGACCGGACGCGTGGAGCAGGCCTGGCAGACGGCGCAGCGCCTGATCGCCGCTCTGCCGAGCAACCCGGCGCTTCAGGCGGCGCTGGAGGAGCAGCGCCGCGTCTTCCAGGGAGAGAGCGAGCCGCGCTGGCGCCAGCACCTCGAACGCGCCTGGCAGGCCCTGCAGGGGCGCCCTGTCATCTGGCCCATGCCGGCGGAGGAGTACCGGCCCTGGTCGATCGTGGCCCAGGCGCGGATGCTGTCGCTGCGCGACGCGGCGCTCGACGGCGCGATGGCGCTGGTGGAGGCGGGCGCCGCCAGGGCCCGGCTGCGCCTCGCCGCCGCCCTTGGCCTGGCCATGCTGGCCGCCGCCATGGCCGGGATCTCGGTGCTGCTGCTGCTGCGCCGGGTGGTGCTGCCGCTGCAGGCGCTCACCCAGCTGGTCACGCGCATCGCCGGCGGCGAGCTGAGCCTGGTCGTCCCCGGCCGTGACCGCCGGGACGAGCTTGGCAGCATGGCCTCGGCCATCGAGACGCTGCGCGCCAACTCGGCCGAGCGTCAGGCGATGGCGGCGGCGCAGCAGGAGGAGCAGCGCCAGCAGCTCGCCCGCGCCGAGCGGGTGGACACGCTGCTGCGCCGCTTCGAGGGGGAGACGGCGGAGGTGCTGCGCACCCTGGCGGCCTCGGCGGCGCGCATGGACTCGACGGCGGCGAACATGGTGGACATTGCCGCCAGCGGCAATGGCCGCGCCACGGCGGTGGCGCGTGCCTCGGAGCAGGCCAGCGGCAATGTGCAGACAGTGGCGGCGGCGGCGGAAGAGCTGACCGCCAGCATTGCCGAGGTGGCGCGCCAGGTGCGCGCCGGCGCCGCCCGCGCCCAGGCCGCGGCCGAGGCGGCGGCGAACACCGACCGCACGGTGCGCGGCCTCTCCGAGGCGGCAAGCCGGATCGGCGACGTGGTGCAACTCATCAGCGGCATCGCCGGCCAGACCAACCTGCTGGCGTTGAACGCCACGATCGAGGCGGCGCGGGCCGGGGAGAGCGGCAAGGGCTTCGCCGTGGTCGCCGGGGAGGTGAAGAACCTGGCCAGCCAGACCGCCCGGGCGACCGAGGAGATCGGCCAGCAGATCGCCGCCATGCAGGCCGAGACGGGCCGGACGGTGCAGGCGATTGCCGAGATCGGGCGGATGATCCGCGAACTAAACGATGCGACCGGCGCCGTGGCGGAGGCGGCCCAGCAGCAGGCGGAGGCGACACAGGAGATCGGCCGCGCCGTGGCCGAGGCGGCCTCCGGCACGCAGGAGGCCTCGCACCACGCCGCCGGCGTCAGCGAGGATGCCGCGCGCACCGGCGCCGCCGCCGAGGAGGTGCGCGGCGCGGCCGGCGACCTCGCCCAGCAGTCCGGCGGGTTGCGCGTCCAGATGGACGGCTTCCTCTCCGCCTTGCGCGCCGCCTGAGGCGGCGGCTACTCCGCCGCTTCCAGCCGCGAGCCGCCGGAGCGCACCACATCGCCCCGGCGCGGCGCGTGCAGCACCTCGGCCGTGATGCCGGGGATGTCCTTCACGCCGGTCAGCGCCATGCAGACATCCAGCTCCTTGCGGATGATCCGCAGCGCCTGGGCGACGCCCGCCTCGCCGCCCGCCGCCAGCCCGTAGAGCCAGGACTTGCCGATCATGCAGCCCCTGGCGCCGAGGGCCAGCGCCTTCATCACGTCCTGGCCGGAGCGGATGCCGCCGTCGAACATCACCTCGATCCGGTCGCCCACCGCCTCGGCGATGGCGGGCAGCACGGAGATGGAGGAGGGGGCGCCGTCGAGCTGCCGCCCGCCATGGTTGGAGACGACCAGCGCATCCGCCCCCGTATCGGCGGCGATGCGGGCGTCGTCCACGTCCAGCACGCCCTTCAGGATCAGCTTGCCCGGCCAGATGGAGCGGATCCAGGCGACATCCTTCCAGGAGAGGGAGGGATCGAACTGCCCGGCGATCCAGTGCGAGAGGGTGTTGATCCCGTCCTTGGCGCCCGGCGCCTCGGTCAGGTTGCCGAAGGTCTTGCGCTTGCCGCGCAGCACTTCCAGCGCCCAGCGCGGCTTGGTCGCCACGTCGAGCATGTTCCGCACGGTGAGCTTCGGCGGCACGGCCAGGCCGTTCTTGATGTCCTGGTGCCGCTGGCCCTGGATCTGCAGGTCCAGCGTCAGCACCAGCGCCGAGCACCGGGCCGCGATCGCGCGCTCCACCAGCGAGCGGGCGAAGCCGCGGTCGCGCATCACGTAGAGCTGGAACCAGAAGGGCTTGCCCACCGCCTCCGCCACATCCTCGATCGAGCAGATCGACATGGTGGAGAGGGTGAAGGGAATGCCGAAGGCATGCGCCGCGCGGCAGCCATGGATCTCGCCATCGGCGTGGAACAGGCCGGTCAGGCCGGTGGGGGCGATGGCCACGGGCATGGCCACCGGCTCGCCCAGCATGGTGCTGGCGGTGCTGCGGTCGGAGACGTCGATCATCACCCGCTGGCGCAGCTTGAGGGCCGAGAGGTCGTCGCGGTTGGCGCGCAGCGTCGCCTCGTCATAGGAGCCGCGGTCGGCATAATCGAAGATGGCGCGCGGAATGCGCCGCCGTGCGATGCGGCGCAGGTCCTCGATGTTGGTGACGGGCGGCATGGGGCTCTCCTCGATGGCGCCTGTTCCATCCGGCGCGGAGATTATGGCAAAAAGATTTTACCATACCTGCCGGATACCGACCATTCCTGATCCAATCCGGCCGCCACCCCTCGCCGCCGCCATTGCCGCCTGTCCGGGAAAGCCGATGCTGGGAGGCATCCCGTGCCCTGGCGACCGCCTGGCTCCCGAGCGCAACCTGGCCAGGGCGCCGGGTGTGTCGCGTCCATCGCCGCGGGAGGCGCGGGCGGCGCTGGAAGGGAAGGAGCCGGTGGAAGGAGACCACCCAGGGCGGCACCGCCCTGCGTGGTTCATGCACGGAATGGTGGGGACGCATGCCAACGCCGCCCCGGCAGCCGGGGCGGCGGATGCGGCGCTGCACGAGGCCTCGCCAGGAGGATAGGCGCCTCGCCGCGGCACTCCACAAGCGGGACCGGCACGGGCTGGCCGTGCCCTGAGCCGGCCGCACCGCCCCCGGAGGTCGTGGTATCAGGCGGGGTTGCGCGGCATCGGGCTCGTCGTGCCGGAGCGGTCGTCTTCCACCTCCACCTCCTGGCGGCGCAGGTTCTCGTGCACCGTCTCCTGGCGCTGGCTGGCATCCTTGCTCAGCGAGATCTCCTCGACGACCCGGGCCTCCTTGGAAACGACCGCCTCCTCGCCATGCTCGACCGCCTCGATGGTACGCTCGCGGAAGGCGTCATCGGCATCGGTGAGGGGGCGGTCCACGGCATGGCGCTCGACGTTGACATGCTCGTCACGAAGCGAGACCTGCTCGGTCGCCTGGGTCTCGACCACGTAGGAACGCACGCGCACCCGGCCCCGCTCCGTCTCGCGCTTGCCGACGCGAAGCTGCTCCTCGACCACCGGGATCACGTCGCGCTCGCCGCCCAGGACGGCGGCATCCCGCCTCGTCTGCGGCAGGTCGCTGCCAGTCCCGCCGCTACCGATCCGGTCGCTGCCGGCCCGATCGCTGCCGGCCTGGTCGCTGCCGGTGAGGCCCGCGATGCCGCCCGCGGCGACCGCGTCACCGCCCGCCGCAACCGCGCCACCGCCCATGCCGGCGCCGGAGGCGATGCCGACACCGCCCGGCACGGAGGTCATGCTCGGCGTGGAGGCGGAGGTGCCGGCGTTGTAGCCGCTCCAGCCGCTGCCCCGCCACTCGACCTCACGCGAGTCGAGATCCACGGCGCCATTGCTCTCGAACACGTCCATGGCGTGGTCCACCTGTTCGTCGGCCACTTCCACCGAGACGACGATGCCGCCGCGGCGAATGCCCTCGGAATAGGCGTAGCGGTCCTCGTCCGGCATGAAGAGGTTCTTCAGGGATGCCCAGACGCCCTGGTCCTCCTCGCCCTGCATGGTCCCCGTGGCAGCTTGCTCTTCCCGGCCATGGATGCGGACAAGATTGCGGTCCACCCCATCATGGCTGGTCAGGTGGTCGACGACGTGCTGCGCCGCCTCGCGGGTGTCGAAAAGGCCGGTAATGGTGCAGGTCATGGGCTTCTCCTCAGATCGCCAATTCGTCACGAGATGTCTTTGCCCGGGTCGATGGAGGAATCGTCCGCTTCGGGTGCCAGCCGTTCGACAACGGCATGCTGAACCCGCCGCTCGACGGGTTGCCGCACCCATTCCTCCGTCTCGTCCATGCGGAGATGGATCTCTTCGCGCAGCACCAGCCGTTTCTCGACGACCAGCACCTCCTCGACCACCGGAATGATCAGGACGCCATCCACTTCCCGCGTCGGCGGAACCTCCTGGATCTCACGGTCGACCGGCACACGCTCCACGCTCGCATGGCTGCTGCGCAGGCTTTGCCCGACCTCCTCCGTTATGATCCCGGTGCGGACCGAGACGCGCACGCGGCCTGTCTCGCGCCGGCGCGCCTCGACATGCAACTCCTCCTCCGCCAACCGCAGAACGGCTTCAGGGTCCGTCTGGGCCGGCATCGGCATTCTCCCGTGGCATCCGGGATAGAACCGCGGGAGGGCGCGGTTGTTCCGAACCGATTGCAGCGAAGGGGGAGAAACCCCCGTTCTACCAGGGCAGGTCGATCCAGGAGAGGTGGCCGCCCTTGCCGGCGCCGGTGTCGAGGAACACCGCCCGGCCGCCGGCGGCGGCCACCGCCACATAGGGGCGGCCATCCAGGCTGCGCATCTCGTGCCCGCAATAGACGGTGATGCCGGAGGGGATGCGGTGCACCCAGTTGTGCAGCCGCTCCGGGTAGCCATCGGCGCGGGTGCGGCTGGTCACCTGGCCGAAGAGCGCGCGCGGCACCAGCCCCTCCGGCTTGTGGGTGCCGGCCTCGGGCGGCGAGGGTTCGCGCAGCATGCGCGGATGGAAGCCGCCATGCACGAACAGCCATGGCCCGAGCCGCAGCCAGGCCGGCGCCTGACCGATGGCCTCCATCGCGCGGGCCTTCAGCACCGGCCCGTCCGGCGCGGCCTCGAGCTGCGCCAGGGTGACGCCCAGCCCCTCGGGGTCCGGCCGCACCAGGGCGCCGGCCAGGGCACGGCGCAGCTTGTGGTCGTGGTTGCCCAGGATGAACAGGCCGCGCCCGGCATCGAGCAGGTCGCAGGCCATGCGCAGCGTGGCCGGATTGTCCGGCCCCCGGTCGGTCAGGTCGCCGAGCTGGAGGACGAAAAGCCGCTTTTCCGCCGCCCCCTCGATGGCGGCGGCGAAGGCGCGGGCGTCGCCATGCACGTCCCCCACCACGCGCAGCCCTGCGTAGTCGTTCCGGATCCGGGGCAGCAGCGCGGTGGCGGAGAGCGTCATTCCACCCCTTTCAACGATCTCAGGGCGGCCAGGGCACGGGCGCGCCCGGCCTCGTGATCGACCACCGGGTTGGGGTAGGTCCGGCCCAGCGCCACGCCGGCGCCGCGCAGCACCTCGGCGGGCGCCTCCCAGGGGCGGTGCAGCCACCTGTCCGGCAGCTTCGCCAGCTCGGGGACGAATTCGCGGACATAATGTCCGCCGGCGTCGAACTTCTCGCCCTGCATGATCGGGTTGTAGATGCGGAAATAGGGCGCGGCATCCACCCCGCTGCCGGCAATCCACTGCCAGTTCAGGCTGTTGTTGGCCAGGTCGCCATCCACCAGCGTGTCCCAGAACCAGGCGGCGCCGTCCCACCAGGGCTGCAGCAGGTGCTTCACCAGCAGGCTGCCGACGATCATCCGCACCCGGTTGTGCATCCAGCCATGCCGCCAGAGCTGGCGCATCCCGGCATCGACGATGGGGTAGCCTGTCTGGCCGCGCTGCCAGGCGCGCAGCAGCGCGGCATCCGGCTGGTAGGGGAAGCGGGCGTATTCGGCGCGCAGCGGCCGCTCGGGCAGGGCCGGGTTGTGCCACAGCACATGGTGGGCGAATTCGCGCCAGATCAGCTCCTTGCGGAAGGTCTGCCGGGCCGTCGTGTCGCCGATGCCGCCCGCCGCGTGCCAGGCCTGGCGCGGCGAGATCTCGCCCCAGTGCAGGTGCGGCGAGAGGCGGGAGGTGCCGTCCTCACCGGGGAAGTCGCGCGCGCGGTCATAGCCCTCGGCGGTGGCGTCCACGAAGTCGTGCAGCCGGGCCGCGGCGGCGTCCTCGCCGGGCGTCCAGTATTCGGGGAAGGCGGCGGCCCAGTCCGGCTGCCGGGGCAGCAGGCCGAGGCCGGCCAGCTTCTCGCCCTGGCAGGGGTGCTTCACGCCCTTCAGCCGGCCCGGCGCCGGGATGGGCGGCGGCGGGTCGCCCAGCGCCATGACGGCGCGCGAGAAGGGGGTGTAGACCGCGTAGGGCTTGCCCTGCTGGGTGCGGATGCGCTCCGGCTCCACCAGCAGGCCGGAATTGTGCAGCGCCAGCGTGCGGCCCTCGGCCTCCAGCGCCTTCGCCACCGCCTCGTCCCGCGCGCGCGCCCAGGGCGCGTAGAGGCGCCCCGCCTGCACCGTCCGCGCGCCGGTCGCGGCGGCGAGGCGCGGGATCAGCGTGGCGGCCTCGCCGCGCAGCAGCAGCAGCGGCGCGCCGGCCCGCTCCAGCGCGGCGGCGAGGGCGGCGAGGCTGTGGTGCAGCCACCAGCGATGCGCGCCGCCCGGCGCCCAGCGCCCGGCGGCGGCATCGTCCAGGATATAGACGGGCAGCACCGGGCCGTCCGCGGCGGCATGCAGGGCGGGGTTGTCGGCCAGGCGCAGATCGTGGCGCAGCCAGAGCAGGGTGGGGGGTGTCTCGGTCATGGCACCGATGTGGGCTCGGGCCGCGTCTTGGAGAGGGCCGCGAGGTGCTTCATCGGGCCGACGGCGAAGCTGAACAGCCGCTCCTTCCCCAGCAGGAAGGCACGGCCCCCGCGCGGGAACAGCGCCGCCACGGGCGGCGCGGTGATGGAGAGCCCGCCCGTATAGGCGCCGAAGGCCGGCATCAGCAGCCGCCGCGCATCGGCGAGGAAGCAGGGGCGCTCCACCGGGCCGCAGCGCGTGGGCATGGCGGCGCGGGGGTGGAAGTGGCCGCTGACCTCGCCGGGGCGGGCGCCGGGCTGCCCCTCGTGCCGGAACAGCAGCGGGCCGAGGGAAAGCTCCTCCACCGCCTCGCCGGGCAGCGCCTCGGGCGGCAGCGGGTCGTGGTTGCCCAGCACCCAGCTCACCCGCCGCCCCGCCAGCAGGTGCAGCAGCGTGGCGCGGTCCGTGGCGTGCAGGCGGGCGGCGCCGGCGGCGTCGTGGAAGCTGTCGCCCAGGAAGACCAGATGCGCCGGGCTGTAGCGCCGCAGCAGCGCCGCCAGCCGCGCCAGCGTCTCCCGCGTGTCGTAGGGCGGCACCAGCTGGCCGCGCGCGGCGAAGTGGCTGCCCTTCTCCAGATGCAGATCCGAGAGCACGAGCAGCTGTTGCGCCGGCCAGAAGAGCGCGCCGGCCGGATCGAGGGCCAGGCGTTCGCCAGCCAGATGCAAGGGAGCGGAAA
>NZ_JCACVY010000176.1:0-9104 GCF_058833935.1 Roseomonas sp. TS2
GCAACCGCGGCCGCATGCAAGCCGTGTCATGGTCCCGCCCCTGCCCGCAAGGCGACCCCCTGGGGCCCTCCGTGACTTGCCTGGCGCCTTGAGAAGGCCATGTCATCGCCGATGAACGCCGAAACCCGACCCGCCTGGAAATCCGCCCACCCCGCCTATTCCACCGAGACGGTGGCGCAGGTGCACCACTGGACGGACCGCCTCTTCTCCTTCCGCTGCAGCCGCAGCCCGGGCCTGCGCTTCACCGCCGGGCAGTTCGTGATGCTGGGGCTGATGGCGGAGGGCAAGCCGCTGGTGCGCGCCTATTCGGTCGCCTCGCCGCCCTGGGACGAGGGGCTGGAATTCCTGTCGATCAAGGTGCCGGACGGGCCGCTGACCAGCCGCCTCCAGCATGTCCGGCCGGGCGACGAGATCCTGGTGGGCCGCAAGGCGGTCGGCACGCTGGTGATGGACGCGCTGCTGCCGGGCCGCACCCTGTGGCTCTACGGCACCGGCACCGGCCTCGCCCCCTTCCTGTCGCTGATCCGCGAGCCGGAGGTGTATGACCGGTTCGAGCGCGTGGTGCTGCTGCACGGCGTGCGCGAGGTGAAGGAACTCGCCTATGCCGAGATGATCGAGGCGCTGCCGCGGGACGAGGCGCTGGGCGAGCTGGTGGCGGGCAAGCTGCTCTACTACCCCACCGTGACGCGCGAGCCCTTCCGCAACCAGGGCCGCGTCACCGACCTCATCCGCTCCGGCAGGCTGTTCGCCGATCTCGGCCTGCCCGCCTTCAGCCCGGCCGAGGACCGGGTGATGCTGTGCGGCAGCCCGGAGATGCTGGCCGAGAGCAAGGCGCTGCTGGAGGGGATGGGCTTCGAGGAGGGCGCCAACAGCCGCCCCGGCCACTACGTGATCGAGAAGGCCTTCGTCGAGAAGTGAGCGGGCGCCGGGAGGGGCCGCGCCCCTCCCGCTCCGCTTACTCCGCCGCCTCGCTGCGCGGCGTGCCCTCGGCCTTGCCGCTGCTGTAGGTGGGGCGGGGCAGCCGCTCCCCCGGCGCCGGGCGGTTGGGCAGGGGCGGCAGGGCCAGCGCCTTCTCCAGGTCGATGCCCGCCCCTTCCGCCACGCGGCGGCCGTAATCCTCGTCGCAATGCCACCAGTGCCAGACCATGCGGAGCGCGATCGGCTCCGGGCATTCCTTCATGTCGGCCACCATGTTGGCGATCAGGTCGTCGCGCTCCCAATCCTCGAAGGAGCGGTAGCGCTCGCCGGCCTGGCGGTAGTCATCGGTGGTGCGGGTGGTCTGGTAGCGGCCGAGATGGCCCTCCACCCACTGGTGGTACTCCTTCTCCGGCTTCGGCGCCTCCCGCAGCCCGCCCATCATGCTCGGCTCGTAGTTGACGTGCCGGTTCTGGCCGCCGCGGTCCACATGATAGGCCATCATGCCGTCCCGCTGGTTGGTATGGGCGCGGGCCTGCTCCTGCGGCGCGTTGATCGGCAGCTGCAGGTAGTTGGCGCCGACGCGGTAGCGCTGCGTGTCCGAGTAGGACAGGGTGCGGCCCTGCAGCATCTTGTCGTCCGAGAAGTCGATGCCGTCCACCAGCACGCCGGTGCCGAAGGCGGATTGCTCGACCTCGGCGAAGAAATCCTCCGGCGCGCGGTCCAGCACCATGCGGCCCACCGGCAGCAGCGGGAACTTGTCCTCCGGCCAGCGCTTGGTGTCGTCCAGCGGGTCGAAATCCAGCTCGTCATGCGGGTCGTCGGACATCAGCTGGACGCAGAACTCCCACTCCGGGTGGTCGCCACGCGCGATGGCGTCGTAGAGGTCGCGCGTGGCGTGGCCGGTGTCCTTCGCCTGGATCTCGGCCGCCTGGGCGCTGGTCAGGTTGCGCACGCCCTGCTTCGGCACCCAGCTGAACTTCGCCAGATGCGCGACGCCCTCGGCGTTCACCAGCTTGTAGGTGTTGACGCTGGAGCCTTCCATCTCGCGGAAAGTGGCCGGGATGCCCCAGGGGCTCTTCACCCAGGTGACCATGTGCAGCGCCTCGGGGTGGTGCGCCACGAAATCGTAGAAGCGCCAGGCCTCCTGCCGGTTGGTCACCGGGTCCGGCTTGAAGGCGTGGATCATGTCCGGGAACTTGATGGCGTCGCGGATGAAGAAGATCCGCAGGTTGTTGCCGACCAGGTCCCAGTTGCCCTCCACCGTCTTGAACTTGACCGCGAAGCCGCGCGGGTCGCGCGCCGTCTCGGGGCTGTCCTTGGCGCCGATCACGGTGGAGAAGCGGACGAAGAGCGGCGTCCGCACCCCCGTCTCCGTCAGCACGCGGGCGCGGGTGTAGCGGCTGGCGGGCGCGTCGCCGATGCGGCCATAGGCCTCGAAATAGCCATGCGCGCCGGCGCCGCGCGCGTGCACCACCCGTTCCGGGATGCGCTCCCGGTCGAAATGCGTGATCTTCTCGATGAACTGGTAGTTCTCGAGCGTGGCGGGCCCGCGCTCGCCGACGCTGCGCAGGCTCTGGTTGTCATGGACGGGGTGGCCCTGACGCGTGGTCAGCACCGTGCGATCCTCGGTCATGCGGATGGCCTCCTCTGTGGTGGCGGCAAGCCTCGAGGCAACAACCAATGCGGCGGTGGATGGTTCTCCCCGAAGGCCGGCCGCCGCCTCCGCCCGCTACACTTGCCCGCCACACCTGCCAGCCACATTTGGTTGCCGAGCGAGCGGCACGGTCACGCGGGGCCGGCCTATGAAGAAGCCACGGAGGCCCCGCTCTGCCGGGCCGCCACCACGGAAGAGGATGAGGACATGCGTGGATTGCTGATGCTGGGCGTGGGCGCGGTGTTCCTGGGCGGGGCGGCCCTGGCCGTGGCGCAGCCCGCCCCGCCCGCGCCGCCGCCGGCGGCCGAGGCCGGGCCGGCCGGGCCCGGCGGCCGCCCGGAGGGGCCGCGCCCGGGCCGTGGCCCGGAGGCCGGCCCCCATCACGAGCGGATGCGGGGCATGATGATGCATGGCATGCATGGCATGCACCGCCCGCCGCCGCCGCCCGGCGCCAGCTTCTCCTTCCGCCGGGGCGACACGGCCGTGCGCATCCAGTGCTCGGACAAGGAGCCGGTGCAGGCCTGCGTCGACGCGGCGAACGCCCTGTTCGACAAGTTCAACGCCGCGCCGCGCTGAGCCGGCCGGGCCGGGGCCAGCCCCCGGCCCCCTTCGCGCCGCTCAGCCGCCCTGCTGGGACAGGGCGAAGGCGACGAGCAGGCCCGCCACCACCAGCAGCCCCGTCCTGCCCCGCTCGCCCTCTACCGCCTCCGGGATCATGGTGTCGGCGATCATGGTCAGCAGCGCCCCGGCGGCGATGGCGTTGACCGTGGCGGTCAGGGCCGGCGGCGCATCGCCCAGCAGGGCCGCGCCCAGCAGGGCGGCCAGGCCCGAGAGCAGGGCGATGCCGCCCCAGAGGCCCAGCACATAGCCCCTGCCGCGCCCCGCCCGGCGCATGCCGGCCGCGCTCGACAGCCCCTCCGGGAAGTTGGACAGGAACACCGCCGCCAGCATGGGCAGGCTCACCCCGCCACCGCCGAGCAGCCCCACCCCCAGCACCACCGATTCCGGGATGCCGTCCAGCAGCGAGCCGATGGCGATCGCCATGCCACCGCCGCCCGCCGCCTTCTGCTGCCCGCCCGAGCGCTTGCGGTGCCGGCCGCCGCGGCGCGACACCAGCCAGTTGGCCAGCGTGTAGGCGGCCGAGCCGGCCAGGGCGCCGCCGATGACCGGCCAGATGCCACCCTGCCGGAAGCCTTCCTCGACCAGCTCATAGGCGACGGCGGAGATCAGGATGCCGCAGCCGAAGGCCATGATGCCGGCCGTCACCCGGGCGGGCAGCCGGACGAGGTAGGCGAGCGCCGCCCCGATCACCAGCGAGGAGCCGCCGAGGAGCCCCCAGAACCCGGCCTGCAGCCACAGCGGCATGCTCTCGAACATCCAGGCCCCTTCCCGCCCGGCGGGGTGGCGCCTTCAGCCCTGGAAGGCGGGGAAGCTCGAGGGCGAGAGCTGCTCGATGTCGCGCCCCGCCCAGTCGCGGCTCTTCATGCCGGCCCACATGGCCTCGGCGCCTTCCTGCACGGCGCGGCCCAGCTCCACCGGGTCGTAGCCCGGCACCACGCCACCCCGCATCACCACGCGGCCGTCGATGATCGTGGTGTCCAGGTCCTCGGCCGTGGCGGAGAAGACCAGGTTGCGGATCGGGTCGCGCAGCGGCGTCATGAACAGGCTGTCGCCCTTCCACAGCAGCAGGTCGGCCTTGGCGCCGGGGGCGATGCGGCCGAGATCCTCGCGCCCCAGCGCCTTGGCGCCGTTCAGCGTGGCGGCGTTGAACACGTCGGCCGCGGTGGCCACCTGCGTCCGCCGGTCGACGATCTTGGAGACCACCGAGGTCCAGCGCATCGCCTCGATCATGCTCTGCGGGCAGGTGTCGGTGGCGATGGTCATGTTCACGCCGCGCGCCTGGTAGCGGGCGAAGCTCTCCATGGCGATGCCGCGCCGGGCGAAGACCCACACCGCATGCGCCACGTTGGCACCCGTATCGGCCAGGATGCCGATGTCGTCCGCCTGGTAGTTGGCCCAGGAGCTCTCGCCGGGGATGATGCAGTGGCCGAGGATGCAGCGCTCCGACAGGAAGCCGATCTTCTCCAGCCACTCGATGGGCGTGCAGCCGTTGCGCCGCGTCATCTCGTGGAACTCGGGCACCGACTGGGAGACGTGCAGCGCCAGCGGCACCTTCATGTCGCGCGCCGCGTCGGCCGAGCGCCGCAGCAGCGCCTCGGAGCAGGTGTCGATCTGCATCGGCGTCAGGAAGCCCTTGATGCGGCCATTGGCGCGGCCCTCGACGCGCCCGATGAAATCGACGGCGGCGTTGAACCCGGCGAGCCCGTCATCCGGCAGCCACTCGTACTCCACGGTGCGGCCATTGGCGGTCAGCCAGCGGCCGGAGCGGTAGCCCTGGCCGATATAGGCGCGCAGCCCCACGCGCTCGGCATGCTCGGCCACCACGTCGCCATGGCCGCCGATCTCCATGATGGTGGTGGTGCCGGTGCGCAGCAGCTCGGGCATCGAGTAGGCGATGCAGGCGCGGCGGGCTTCCTCGGTGATGGCGCCGTCGCGCGCCGTCAGGAACTCGAACAGGCCGGAGAGGTAGAACTGCCGCGGCCCCCGGTCCTCGACGAAGCTCTTGTCGAGCGGGCTTTCCGAGAGATGGGCGTGGGTGTTGATGAAGCCCGGCGTCACCACCTGGCCGACGGCGTCGATGGTCTCGTCCACCGGCCCCTCATAGCCCTGGCCGACATGCAGGATCGTGTCGTTCTCGATCACCACGACGCCATCCTTCAGGTGGCGGTGCCCGCCATTCTGGTAGGCGATGATGTGCGAGGCGCGAATCAGCGTGCGGGCCACCGGCGTATCTCCTTGGACGGGAATCGGCCGGCAGCGTTTCAAAGCGCCGGGCCGGGGTCAATCCGCCACCGGCAAGCGGTTCAAAACGTGGCGTTTCCTCTGTCCTCCGGGCCGCGACGTATCGGATTGCACATGAAGCGGCCAGGGTTCCGCCGGTCGCGTGGCGCCATATCCGGGGCGGCCGGCGCCCGGAACGTCTTGATTTCTATTTCGCAATGTTCTTTCTCCTCTCCGCCACCAGCGTGAGGATGCGATGCATGGCTTTCCACTCTCCTGCCGCGCCCTGCCGGCGCTGGGCCTCGGCGTGATGGCGGCCGCGGCCAGGGCGGAGCCGGCCAGGGCAGAGTTGGCCAGGGCCGGCTTCGCGCCGGATCTGGCGGAGAAGCTGGCGGCCGGGCTGCGGTCCGGCCTGCTGCGCGGCGTGCACGCGGTGCTGGTGGCGCGCCATGGCCGTGTGGTGCTGGCGCATTATGGCCAGGGCGCCGACGAAAGCTGGGGCCAGCCGCTCGGCGAGGTCGCCTTCGGCCCCGCCGTGCCGCACGACCTCCGCTCCGTGACCAAGAGCGTGGTGGGGCTGCTCTATGGCATCGCCCTCGGGCGCGGCGCGGTGCCGCCGCCCGGGGCGCCGCTGCTGGCCCAGTTCCCGGAATACGCCGACCTTGCCGCCGACCCGTCGCGGCAGCGCCTGCGCGTGGCCGATGCGCTGGACATGACCATGGGGCTGCAATGGGACGAATCGCGCCCCTATACCGACCCGGCGAACAGCGAGATCGCCATGGAGAACGCGGCGGACCGCTACCGCTTCGCGCTGGACCGGCCGGTGGAGCACCCGCCCGGGGAGCGCTGGACCTATTCCGGCGGCGCGGTGGCGCTGCTGGGCGCGCTGATCGCCCGCGGCACCGGGCAGCCTTTGCCCGATTTCGCGCGGGAGGCGCTGTTCGCCCCCCTCGGCATCGAGCCCGGCGGCTGGGCGGCGGGGCGGGACGGCGTGCCCTCCGCCGCCTCCGGCCTGCGGCTGACGGCGCCGGACCTGCTGCGGATCGGCCAGGTGGTGCTGCAGGGCGGCATGTGGGAAGGACAGCGCGTGGTGCCGGCGGCGTGGCTGGAGGCGATGACCCGCCCCGGCATCCCCACCGGCGACGGGCTGCGCTACAGCCATCTCTGGTACCAGGGCGGTGGCTTCGTGCCCGCCTACGGGGAGCCCCGCCCCTGGCTCGGCGCCAACGGCAATGGCGGGCAGCGCCTCTACCTGATGCCCGCCGCCGGGCTCGCCATGGCCTGCTTCTGCGGCCTCTACAACCAGCCGGAGCAGGGCGCCACACCGCTGCGCATCTGGCGGGAGATCGTGCTGGCCAACCTGCTGCGCGCCTGAGGAAGCCCCTTCACCGGGCGGGGCGCCGTCACTCCGGCTGCGCGAGCCAGGCCGCGCCCGCCGCATCCGCGCCCGAGGGCAGGGGTGCGGAGGGGTTCTCCATCCAGGCCAGGATATCCTGCGCCACCGTGTCGCGGATGCCGTCGCGCAGCAGCAGGTGCCAGCCCTCGGGGTAGCGCGCCAGCCGCGTCTCCGGCCGCATGCCGCGCAGCACGCCGCGGGTGACGGAGGGCGGCACCACCCGGTCCCTGGCGCCCTGCAGCACCAGGGTGGGCGGCGCGCAGCAGCCGGCCAGCCGCGTGCTGGCCGTGTCCATCAGCGCCAGCAGGCCCCAGGCGGCGTCGATGCGCGTGTCCTTGATGGTCAGCGGGTCGCGGCCGAAGCGGCGCAGCGCCTCGGTGTTGTCGCTGGCCGAGATGTTGCCGGCGCTGGGCGGGAAGGCCAGGGCCGGCAGGCTGTGCGCCAGCAGCCAGAAGGCGCCCTCCGCCACCGGCCCGATCGCCGCGTAGGACCAGAAGGCGGGGGCCATCAGCAGCAGCCCGTCGGGCGGTGAATCGGCCGCCGGCCCCGCCGCCGCCAGCACCGCCACGGCGGCGCCCATGCTCTCCCCCATCAGGTAGAGCGGCAGGCCGGGGTGGCGCGCGCGCAGCAGGCGCAGGGCCAGGGCCGCGTCCTCCGCCATCGTCTCCGCCCCCGGCCAGAGGGTGCGGCCGGGCGAGGCGCCGAAGCCGCGCTGGTCATAGGCGTAGGTGAGCACCCCGGCCTCCGCCAGGCGGCCGAAGCCGTCGATCAGCAGGTTGCCGGCATGGTCGTTGAAGCCGTGCAGGGCCAGCAGCACGGCGCGCACGGGCCTGCCCTCCGGCGGGGCGCGGTGGTGCAGCCGCAGCCGGGCGCCATCGGCGGCCAGGATGGCATCCTCCGCCAAAGCGGGGGCGGCGACGGGCGGGCCGGCCGGCACCACGCGCGGGGCGCAGCCGGCGAGGCCCGGCAGGCACAGGGCGGCGAGGGCGGCGGCCATCCAGCCGGAGCGGTGCGGCATCGGCCCCCGGCATAGCGGGGGCGGGGCGGCCGCGTCCAGCGCCGCGCCACCGCCCCGCGCGCCCGCCGACTGGCGGCCGGCGCCGCCTGCCCCTATGTTCCACAGGACCTTGGCCAGCGACGGAAGCCACACGATGCGCGACGCGAACCTGACGGGCTACACCCCGAAAGCCACCCCCGGGGTGACGCCGGAGGAAATCCTGCCGGCCCACAGCCGGGTCGTCACCTGCGATGGCGGCGGCGGCGCGCTGGGGCACCCGGCCGTCTCGCTGCGCATCGAGGCGACGCAGGTGACCTGCCCCTATTGCTCGCGCACCTATGTGCTGCAGGACGGCGCGGGTGGCGACGACCACCACTGACGGGCTGGCGGCCGCCGCCACGCCCGAAGCCCCCGCCGGCACCCCGGAGCCGGTGCCGCACCTGATCCTGGTGGATGGCTCCGGCTACATCTTCCGCGCCTTCCACGCCCTGCCGCCGATGACGCGGCCGGACGGGGTGCCGGTGAACGCCGTGTTCGGCTTCACCAACATGCTCGGGCAGTTCCTCACCCGGCATGTCGGCACCCATCTGGCGGTGGTGTTCGACGCCTCGCGCGTCACCTTCCGCAACGCCATCTACGACCAGTACAAGGCGCACCGCCCCGAGGCGCCGCCCGAGCTGGTGCCGCAATTCTCCCTCATCCGCGAGGCCACCGCCGCCTTCGGCGTCGCCTGCGTCGAGCTGGACAATTACGAGGCGGACGACCTGATCGCCGCCTACGCCAAGGCCTTCGCCGAAAGCGGCGGGCAGGTCACCATCGTCTCCTCCGACAAGGACCTGATGCAGCTCGTCCGCCCCGGCGTGCAGCTGCTGGACCCGATCAAGCAGAAGCCGATCCGCGAGGCGGAGGTGTTCGAGAAGTTCGGCGTGACGCCGGACAAGGTGGTGGACGTGCAGGCGCTGGCCGGCGACAGCACGGACAACGTGCCCGGCGTGCCCGGCATCGGCATCAAGACCGCCGCCGCACTGATCGCCGAATATGGCGACCTGGAAGGGCTGCTCGCCGCCGCGCCGCAGATCAAGCAGCCCAAGCGCCGCGAGGCGCTGATCGCGAATGCCGAGCTGGCGCGCGTCAGCAAGAAACTGGTGACGCTGGACGCCGACGCGCCGCTGCCCGTGCCGGTGGACGGGCTGCTGGCCCGCGCCCCCGAGCCCGGCCGCCTCGCCGGCTTCCTGCGCGAGCAGGGCTTCCGCTCCCTGCTGCACCGGATGGGGCTGGATGGCGATTCGGGCGGCGAC
>NZ_JCACVY010000177.1:0-9098 GCF_058833935.1 Roseomonas sp. TS2
ATTTCATGCCCGGCGGCGGCGTGGCGGTGGCAGCCTCGGCCGCATGCGCCGCCTGTTCCTCTCCCTGTTCCTGCCGCTCCTCGCCCTGGCACCGCCCGTTGCCCGGGCCGTGGAGCTGCGGCCCGTCACCCTGCCCGGGCCGGAGGGCACGCCGCTGCGCGCCCTGCTGGCCCTGCCGCCGGCCGGTGCCCCGCTCGGCGTTCCAGTCGTGGCGCTGCATGGCTGCGGCGGCCTTGGCCCGCCAGGGGCGATGCGCCCCCCGGCGCGGGAGCGGGACTGGGCGGCGCGGCTGGTGGAAGCCGGCCACCCCGTGCTGTTCCCGGACAGCTTCGGCAGCCGCGGCCTCGGCCCGGCCTGCGGCCGGCCGGAGCACCCGGCGCGGCCGGACCCGGTGCGCGCGGCCGATGCCCTGGCCGCCGCCGCCTGGGCGCAGGCCCAGAGCTGGGCCGCGCCCGGCGGGGTGCTGCTGCTCGGCTGGTCGCATGGCGGCAGCACGGTGCTGGCGGCCGCCGCGCGGGCGGAGCCGGGGCTGGTGCGGGCGGCGGTGGCCTTCTATCCCGGCTGCCTCGCCGCCCGCCGTGCCGGCACCATGGCCGCCATTCCCCTCCTGCTGCTGCTGGGCGAGGCGGATGACTGGACGCCCGCGCGCTTCTGCCAGGGCTGGGCCGCGGCGCAGCCGCCGGGCCGGGTGGAGGCGGTGCTCTACCCCGGCGCCGGCCATGGCTTCGACGCACCGGGCGAGGCGCCGCCGCGCGCCCTGGAACTGCCCGACGGCCGGCGGGTGACGGCCGGCGCCTACCCCGCCGCGCGGGCGCTCGCCATGCCAAGAGCGCTGGCCTTCCTCGCCGCACATGCCGGCCCTGCATCCAGGCCCTAGGGCTTTGCATTTCCCGCCGCCGCGAGGCGTGGTAACGGGGGCGCCATGAATCCGGCCGACACCCCCATCGCCCTCGGCGCCGACCATGCCGGCGTCGCCCTGAAGGACAGCCTGCGGGCCGCGCTGGAGGCGGCCGGCCACCCCGTGCTCGACTTCGGCACCCATGGCAGCGAGAGCTGCGACTACGCCGATTTCGCCCACCCCGTCTCCGAGGCGGTGGCGGGCGGCCAGGCGCGCTTCGGCGTGCTGGTCTGCGGCACCGGCATCGGCATGGCGATCGCCGCCAACCGCCACCCCGCCATCCGCGCCGTGGTGGTGCACAACACCACCGAGGCGCGGCTGACCCGCGCCCACAACGATGCCAACATCGCCTGCTTCGGCGCCCGCACCGTGGGGCCGGAGGTGGTGCTGGACGCGCTCTCCGCCTTCCTGACCACCCCCTATGAAGGGGGCCGTCACGACCGTCGCATCGCCAAGATCACGCCGCGCATCCTCGCCGCCGGCACCGCCCAGGAGGCCTGAACCGATGAACGAGCTGTCCCCCGCGCACCTCGCCGGCCGCTTCTTCGGCGCCCCGCTGGCCGAGGCCGATGCCGACATCGCCGCGCTGATCGGCCGTGAGCTGACCCGCCAGCAGGACGGCATCGAGCTGATCGCCTCCGAGAACATCGTCTCCCGCGCCGTGCTGGAGGCCCAGGGCTCAATCCTGACCAACAAGTACGCCGAGGGCCTGCCGGGCAAGCGCTACTATGGCGGCTGCGAGGTGGTGGACGAGATCGAGACCATCGCCATCGAGCGCGCCAAGCAGCTCTTCGGCTGCGGCTTCGCCAACGTCCAGCCGCACAGCGGCGCCCAGGCCAACCAGGCGGTGTTCTTCGCCCTGATGCAGCCGGGCGACACCTTCATGGGCCTCGACCTCGCCGCCGGCGGGCACCTGACGCATGGCTCGCCCGCCAACCAGTCCGGCAAGTGGTTCAAGGTGGCGCCCTACACGGTGGAGCGCGAGAGCGGCCGCATCGACATGGAGGAGGTGGCGCGCATCGCGCGCGAGAGCCGCCCCAAGGTGATCGTCGCCGGCGGCTCCGCCTATTCCCGCGCTTGGGATTTCGCCCGCTTCCGCGCGATCGCCGACGAGGTGGGCGCCACCTTCATGGTGGACATGGCGCATTTCGCGGGCCTCGTGGCCGGCGGCGCGCATGACAGCCCCTTCCCGCACGCCCATGTGGTGACCACCACCACCCACAAGACGCTGCGCGGCCCGCGTGGTGGCATGATCCTGACCAATGACGAGGCGCTGGCCAAGAAGTTCAACAGCGCCGTCTTCCCCGGCCTGCAGGGCGGCCCGCTGGAGCATGTGATCGCCGCCAAGGCCGTGGCCTTCGGCGAGGCGCTGCGCCCCGAGTTCCGCGCCTATGCCAGGGCCGTCGTCGCCAACGCGAAGGCGCTGGCGGATGAGCTGGTGGCCCAGGGCGCCGGCATCGTCACCGGCGGCACGGACAACCACCTGATGCTGGTCGATCTCCGCCCGCTGAACCTGACCGGCAAGGCGGCCGAGGCGGCGCTGGGCCGCGCCCACCTGACCTGCAACAAGAACGCCATCCCCTTCGACCCGGCCAAGCCCTTCGTCACCTCGGGCATCCGCCTCGGCACGCCGGCCGGCACCACGCGCGGCCTGGGCGAGGCGGAGTTCCGCGAGATCGGGCGGATGATCGGCCGCGTGCTGCTCGGCCTCTCCCGCGCCAACGACCCGGAAGGCAATGCCGCGGTCGAGGCCGAAATCGGTGCCGAGGTGCTGGCGCTCTGCCAGCGCTTCCCGATCTACCGCTGAGCGGCCGGGGCAGGGGGGCGGGAGATGCGCTGTCCGTTCTGCGGCAGCGAGGACACGCAGGTGAAGGACAGCCGCCCCGCCGATGACGGGGCGGCGATCCGCCGCCGGCGGTCCTGCCCGTCCTGCGGCGCCCGCTTCACCACCTTCGAGCGGGTGACCCTGCGCGAGCTGACGGTGGTGAAGTCCGACCAGCGCCGCGTGCCCTTCGACCGCGACAAGCTCGCCCGCTCCATCCGCATCGCGCTGCGCAAGCGGCCGGTGGACGAGGACCGGGTGGAGCGCATCGTCAACGGCATCCAGCGCCGGCTGGAGGCCGAGGGCGAGAGCGAGATCAGCTCCCGCGCCATCGGCGAGATGGTGATGGAAACGCTCAAGGAACTCGACCAGGTGGCCTATGTGCGCTTCGCCTCGGTCTATCGCAATTTCGGCGAGGCCGCGGATTTCCAGGCCTTTCTCGGCTCGCTCGACCGCAACGGCTGACAGACCCATGGTGATCCTCTTCCATCCCGCGGCCCGTGCCGCCGGGAATGCCGCCGCCGTTCTGGCCACGCTGCGCGAGGCCCTGCCGGGCGACCGGGCGGCGCTGGCGGTGATGGCCGCCGCCGCCTTCGCCCAGGGGCCGGCGGCGCTGATGCCGGCGCGGCTGCGCGCCCGCGCTGATGCCGGCCGCTTCGCCGCCCTCTTCGCCGCCCATGGCCCGCTGCTGCTGGCTGAGGCGGAGGGCCGCCCGCTCGGCTGCATCCTGGCCGAGCCGGCGCAGCCCGGCGAGCCGGCGCGCATCACCGGGCTGTGGGTGGCGCCCGGGGCGGCCGGCCAGGGCATCGGCTCCGCCCTGCTCGCCGCCATGGAACGGCATCTGGCCGCGGCCGGGGCGGAGAGCCTGCGGGTGCGGGTGCCGAGCGGGCATCTACGCGCCCTCGGCCTGTTCCGCCGCCGCGGCTACGCCATGCAGGCGGCCGGGCAGCGCACCGAGCCGGTGCTGCAGGTGCCGCTGCCGCACACCGTGCTGGCCAAGCCCTTGGCCGGCGCCACGGCGGGCGGCGCGCTGCCCTGCGCCGCGGCATGAGCACGGGCGCCGGCCAGGACCCGGGCCAGGCGGCGGAGGCGGCCGACGAGGCGCATCTGCGCGCGGCGCTGGCGCTGGCCGCGCGTGGCCTCGGCAACACCTGGCCCAACCCGGCGGTGGGCTGCGTCATCGTGCGCGATGGCGCCGTGGTCGGGCGCGGCTGGACCGCCCCCGGCGGCCGCCCGCATGCCGAGACGGAGGCGCTGAAGCGCGCCGGGGCGGCGGCGCGCGGCGCCACCGCCTATGTCACGCTGGAGCCCTGCTGCCACTGGGGCCGCACGCCGCCCTGCGCCGATGCGCTGGTGGCCGCCGGCGTGGCCCGCGTGGTGGTGGCCATGCGCGACCCCGACCCGCGGGTGGACGGCGCCGGGCTGGCGCGGCTGCGCGCCGCCGGCATCGCCGTCTCGGTGGGGCTGCTGGAGGCGGAGGCGCGGGCGCTGAACGCCGGCTTCCTCAAGCGCCTGACGCGCAACCTGCCGCTGGTCACGCTGAAGCTGGCCACCACGCTGGATGGCCGCATCGCCACCCGCACCGGCGAGAGCCAGTGGATCACCGGCCCCGAGGCGCGGCGCATGGCGCACGCCCTGCGCGGCCGGCACGACGCCGTGCTGGTGGGCAGCGGCACCGCCCTGGCCGACGACCCGGATCTCTCCTGCCGCATCCCCGGCTATGCCGCCGTGCCGACGGTGCGCGTGGTGGCCGATGCCCGGCTGCGCCTGCCGCCCACCGCGCGCATGCTGCGGGAAGGGCAGGGGCCGGTCTGGGTCGCCACCCGCCCCGGCCACCCGGATGCGCTGCTGGAGCCGCTGCGCGCCGCCGGCGCCGAGATCGTCGAGGTGCCGGAGGCCGAGGGCGCGCACGGGGTTCCCTTGGGGCTCGACCCCGCCGCGCTGCTGCGGGCGCTCGCCGCGCGGGGCCTGACGCGGGTGCTGGCCGAGGGCGGCGCGGCGCTCGGCGCCGGGCTGCTGCGCGCCGGGCTGGTGGACCGGCTGGCCTGGTTCCATGCCCCCGGCATCATCGGCGCCGATGGCAGGGCCGCGCTGGACGCTTTGCCGCTGGAGGTTTTGTCGGCCATGCCCAGATATCGCCGCACCGCCCTGGCGCTGCCGGGGGCGGACCTGCTCAGCGAGTATGCCAGCGAGACCCATTCCAGCCAGATCGGGGCCGACTGAATGTTCACCGGGATCATCACCGCCCAGGGCCAGGTGGCCGAGGTCACGCCGATCGGCGGGGGGCAGGACATGCGCCTCGTCATCGCCACGCCCGAGGGCTGGCTGGAGGGGGCCGCCCTCGGCGCCTCCATCGCCTGCTCCGGCTGCTGCCTCACCGTCATCGCGCGCGACGAGCGGCGCTTCACCGTCGAGGTCTCGGCCGAGACGCTGGGCAAGACCACGCTCGGCCAGTGGCGGCAGGGCGGCACCATCAACCTGGAGCGCGCCCTGAAGATGGGCGACGAGATGGGCGGCCATGTCGTCTCCGGCCATGTGGACGGGGTGGGGGAGGTGGTCTCCGCCACGCCCGAGAACGGCTCGCTGCGCCTGGTGGTGAAGCTGCCCGAGGCTCTGGCCCGCTTCGTGGCGCCGAAGGGCTCGGTCACCATCGAGGGCGTCTCGCTCACCGTGAACGACGTCGAGGGCAGCCGCTTCGGCGTGAACCTGATCCCGCACACGGCGCAGGTGACGACGCTCGGCGGCTTGCGGCCCGGCGCGCCGGTGAATATCGAGATCGACATGCTGGCGCGCTATGTCGCCCGCCTGCGTGAGTTCGAGGCGGGCGATGCCCGGCGGGGGGAGACCAAGGCATGAATATTCTGACCCAGCGCACCTCCTTCTCGGAGTTCCTCAGCCCCACCGAGGAGCTGCTGGAGGAGGCCCGGCGCGGCCGCATGTTCATCCTCGTCGATGACGAGGACCGCGAGAACGAGGGCGACCTCGTCATCCCCGCCCAGTTCGCCACGCCCGACGCCATCAACTTCATGGCCCGCCATGCGCGCGGCCTGATCTGCCTGGCCATGACCAAGGCGCGGGTGGAGCAGCTCGGCCTGCCGCTGATGGCGCAGAGCAACGGCACCCGCCACCAGACCGCCTTCACCGTCTCGATCGAGGCGCGGGACGGCGTGACCACCGGCATCTCGGCGGCCGACCGGGCGCGCACCGTGGCGGTGGCCATCAACCCCGAGGCACGGCGGGAGGAGATCGTCACCCCCGGCCATGTCTTCCCGCTGGTGGCGCGCGAGGGCGGCACGCTGGTGCGCGCCGGCCACACCGAGGCGGCGGTCGATTTCGCCCGCCTCGCCGGGCTGAACCCGGCCGGCGTGATCTGCGAGATCATGAACGAGGACGGCACCATGGCGCGGATGCCGGACCTGGTGGCCTTCGCCCAGCACCACGGGCTGAAGCTCGGCACCATCGCCGACCTGATCGGCCACCGCCGCCGCACGGAGCGGCTGGTGCGCCGCGTCGAGGAAGGCCGCCATGCCGGGGCGCCGGGCGGCGAGTGGCGCTCCGTCGTCTATGCCAACACGCTGGAATACGGCGAGCATGTCGCGCTGGTGAAGGGCGACCTGGCCCGGCCCGGCCCGGTGCCGGTGCGCATGCACGCGGTGAACCTCTTTGCCGACATCGTCGGCACCAGCGGCGCGGCCGAGCTGCACCACGCCATGGAGGCCATCGCGCGCGAGGGCCGCGGCGTCGTCGTGCTGATCCGCGACGTGAAGCCCACCGCCCTCTCCGAGCGGGTCCGCGCCGGGCGCGACCGCAGCGAGCAGCCGGAGCTGCGCGACTATGGCATCGGCGCGCAGATCCTGGCCGATCTCGGCGTGCGCGAGATGATCCTGCTGACCAACCACCCCAGGGCGATCGTCGGGCTGGAGGGCTACGGCCTGACCGTGGCCGAGACCCGGCCGATCGAGCACCAGTGAGCACCTGAATACATGAGCACCATCGACGCGCCGGAGCGCGCCACCCCCGCCATCCCTGGCCCGCCGCCGCGCATCCTGCTGATCCAGGCGCCGTATTACGAGGCCGTGGTCTCCGGCATGCGGCACGGCGCCGAGCGCGTGCTGGCCGAGGCGGGGGCGACGCTGGAGGTGGTGGACGTGGCCGGCGCCTTCGAGCTGCCCGCCGCGCTGCGCCTGGCGCTGAAGGCGGCGGCGCAGGGCGGGGCCGGGGGCTGGGACGGCTTCCTGCTGCATGGCTGCGTGGTGAAGGGCGAGACCGACCACTACCAGTTCATCTGCGAGGCGGTCTGCCAGGGCGTCATGGACATCAGCGGCGAGACCGGCGTGCCGCTGGGCTTCGGCCTGCTGACGGTGGAGACCCTGTCCCAGGCCGTGGCCCGTTCCTCCAACGACCGCCACAACAAGGGTGCCGAGGCGGCGCATGCGCTGCTGGCGCAGGTGGCGCTCGCGCGCCGCTGGAACGTGAAGTGGGGCGCGAAGTGAGCGGCTCCGGCAAGGGTGCCCCCAAGGGCGGCCCGCAGGGCAAGCGCCCGGCGCCGCCGCAGGGCCGCCCGCGCACCGGCTCGCGCGTCGCCGCCATCCAGGCGCTGTTCCAGAGCGAGCAGACCGGCGAGGCGGCCGAGACGGTGCTCGACCAGTTCGTCCGCCACCGCATCGGCCCCGATGCCGGCGGCTTCGAGGATGGCCGCGTGCCGCTGGCGGACGTGCCGCTCTTCGCCGAGCTGGTGCGCGGCGTGGCGCGCCAGGGCGATTCGCTGGACGAGATCGTCGGCGGCCATCTGGCGGGCGACTGGACGGTGGTGCGGCTCGACCCGGTGCTGCGCGCCCTGCTGCGCGCCGCGGCCTTCGAGCTGTCCTCCGGCACGCAGCCGCCGGCCCGCGTGGTGATCAACGAATACATGGACATCGCGCACGGCTTCTTCAGCGGCGAGGAGCCGCGCTTCGCCAATGGCGTGCTGGACGCCATGGCCCGCTCGCTGCGCGCCCCCGAGTTCCAGCGCTGAGCCGGGCGGGGGAGGCGCCGCCTCCCCGCCGGGGCGGAGAGCCTTCCCCATGACCCTGCTTCCATGACCCTGCCGCCGGAATTCTCGCTGATCGCCCGGCATTTCCGCCCGCTCGCGGGCCCCGGCGCGCTGGAGCTGGAGGACGACGCCGCGCTGCTGGCGCCGCCCGCGGGGCGGGAGCTGGTGCTGGCGGCGGACGCCATGGTGGCGGGCGTCCACTTCCTGCCGGACGACCCGCCGGAGACCATCGGCCGCAAGCTGCTGCGCACCAACCTCTCCGACCTCGCCGCCATGGGCGCGGCGCCGCTCGGCTACCTGATGACCACCGGCCTGCCGCGCGGCCTGCCGGATGGCTGGCTCGGCGCCTTCGCCGCCGGGCTGGCGGCGGACCAGCGCGAATTCGGCCTCTCCCTGCTGGGGGGCGACACCGTCTCCACCCCCGGCCCGATCCATCTCTCCCTCACCATCCTCGGCCATGTGGCGCCCGGCGCGGCGCTGCGCCGGGCGGGGGCGCGGCCGGGCGACGAGATCTGGGTCTCGGGCAGCATCGGCGACGGCACGCTGGGCCTCGGCGTGCTGCAGGGCGAGTTCCCGGCCGATGCGGCGGGCTTCCTGGCCGAGCGCTACCGGCTGCCGCGCCCGCGCCTGGGGCTAGGGCAGGCGCTGGCGGGCCTCGCCCGCGCGGCGATGGATGTGTCGGACGGGCTGGCGCAGGATCTCGGCCATCTCTGCCGCGCCGGCGGCTGCGGCGCCGTGCTGCGCGCGGCGGATGTGCCGCTCTCGCCGGCGGCGCGGGCGCTGCTGCGCGGGGCGCCGGCGCTGCTCCCGCGCATCCTGACCGGCGGCGACGATTACGAGTTGCTCTTCGCCGCGGCACCCGGGGATGCGGAGGCCATCCGCGCCCAGGCCGCCGCCTGCGGCGTGGCTGTGTCGCGCATCGGGCATTTCGCGCCGGGCGAGGCCGTGGTTACGGTGGTGGATGGAGCCGGGGCGCGCCTTGACCTCGGCCAGGGGGGATGGAGCCACTTCTGATGGCAGGAACGGAACCGGCGGACGCCGTGGGGAACGCCCGGGCGGACGCCGAGATGCGCAGGACGGTCTGGCTGATGTTCGCCTGCCAGGCGCTGATGAACGCCTCCGTGGTGGGGCAGGTGGCGATGTCGGCGCTGATCGGCCACAGCCTGGCCAGCGACAAGGCGCTGGCCACCCTGCCCATGGCGTTGCAGATGGCCTCCACCATGGCCGCCTCCATCCCGGCGGGGCTGGTCTTCGCCCGGCTGGGGCGGAAGGCGGGCTTCGTGCTGGGGGCCCTCGGCGCCTGCCTCGGCAGCCTGACCTTCGCGCTCGGCGTCTGGCAGGGCGAT
>NZ_JCACVY010000178.1:0-9060 GCF_058833935.1 Roseomonas sp. TS2
CGCCGGGCGGCGGCCGGCGGGCTTCGCGGCGCTGTGCGGCGTGCTGCTCGCGCTGATCGGCTGGCTCTCGGGCGGCACCAGCTACGGCACGGGCTATGAGCAGGCGCGGATGCTGCTGGAAATGCAGCCCGGCCTGCCGGCCGATTTCGCGCTGTGGAAGCTGCTGGCCACCGTGGTCTCCTACCTCAGCGGCATCCCGGGCGGCATCTTCGCGCCCTCGCTCTCGGTGGGGGCGGGCATCGGCGCGCTGCTGCCGCCGCTGCTGCCGGGGGCGCCGGCCGCGGCGGTGGTGCTGCTCGGCATGGTGGCCTATTTCGCCGGGGTGGTGCAGGCGCCCATCACCGCCGCCGTCATCGTGCTGGAGATGACCAGCAACCACGCCATGGCGGTGCCGCTGATGGCCACCGCCCTGGTGGCGCTGCTGGTCTCCCGCCTGGTCTGCCGCCGGCCGCTCTACAGCACCATGGCGACGCGCTTCATGGCCGCGCAGCGCTGAAGCGGCAATGCCTCAGCCCTGGCGCGGCTCGTGGACGGGGCAGCCATTGCGGGTGCCGCGGAAGCGCGCGGAATCCTCGTAGGCCGGCCGGCGGGCGCGCATGATGCCGCCCAGCGGCCGGTGCGCCTCCAGCCCGTGCCAGGGGCTGAAGGCCATGCCGTCGTCGATCTCCCGCACCCGCTCCGCGTCCCAGGCCGGCTGCGGCGGCACGATGATGCGCGCCACGGCGATGTAGGGGCTCTCCTCCTCCGGCCAGGGCACCGAGGCATCCTCGACCGGCATGGTCTCGCGGTTGGTGAGAAGCTGCACGCGCAGCTCCCACTCGCCCCCCTGCTCGCGGAAGAAGGCCTTCACCTCCTCGCGCAGCGCGTCCGGCCGGCCGCCGGTCTCCACCTTGGCGTCCTTCAGCGCCAGCAGCGCCGGGGAAAGCGGAGCGATGGCGTACTTGGCCACGTAGTCGCCGTGGCGCAGCGGCACCTGGCTCCAGAAGGTCTCGCCCAGGATGTGGGTGCTGGGATGGCCGCCCATGCTCTTCAGCATGGCGCTCTCGCCGCCGAAGGTCTCCACCACCGCCTCGGCACCGCGCAGCACGGTAGACACCATCTTCTTCAGCCCCTGCGGCGTGTCCGTGGTGCGGGCCAGCAGCTTCAGGCTGCCGGCGAAGGCCTTGGGGTCGGGCGCCAGGAAGGCCGGCGCGTTGGCCATGACGAAATCCTGCGTCGCATCCGCCTCCGAGCCGGGCAGCCGCTCCCCCTCGACGCCGATCACCTTCACCGCCAGGCCACGCGGCACGGTGATGCTGTCATCCAGCACGTCGCCGGGGTTGGTGGAGAAGCGCAGCACCGCCGGATACTCCGCCGGATGCGCGAACAGCCCCTGCGCCAGGGTGGGCGGCAGGTGGCCCAGCACCCGCAGCGTGCCCTTCAGCAGGCCGTGGCCCTTGGCATGCACGCTGCGCACGGCGTGGCCATAATCCTCGAAGGTGGTCTCGCTGATCTTGCGCAGGCTGCCGGTGAGGGAGGCGATGGTCTCCGCCTCGTCGGGCTGCACCTGTTCCAGCGAGGGGTCGTAGCGCACGGGCATGGGGCGTTCTCCAGGGGGGTCGCCCCGGAAAACGCCGCTCCCCCCGCCGCTGTTGCCCACAGGGCCGCCAGCGGCCCGCCAGGAGGCTTCTCAGCCCATGCGGATGACGCGTGCCAGCGCCGCCACATGCTCCGGCGGCGTCGGCGGGACGATGCCGTGGCCCAGGTTGAACACGAAGGGCCGGCCGCGCATGGCGGCCAGGATCGAGCGCGCCTCGGCCTCCATCGCCGCGCCACCGGCCACCACCGCCTGCGGGTCCAGGTTGCCCTGCAGCGCCACCTCGGCCGGCACCGCCGTGGCGGCCCAGCGCGGGTCCATGGCGGTGTCCATCGCCACGGTGGAGACGCCGGTGCGCTGCGCGTATTCCGGCAGGAGCGGCCCCGCCAGCCGCGGGAAGCCGATCAGCGGAATGTCCGGCCGGACCTTGCGGATGTTGCGGACGATGGCGGCGCTGGGTTCGATCGACCAGCGGCGGAACTGGGCGGGGGAGAGCAGGCCGGCCCAGCTGTCGAACAGCATCAGCGCCTCGGCCCCTGCCTCGGCCTGGGCGAGAAGATATTCCGTTGTCGAATCGACAAGCAGGCGGATCAGCTTCCCGAACAGCGCCGGGTCGGCATAGGCCATGCGGCGGGCATGGGCGAACTCGCCGCCGCCGCGGCCTTCCACCATGTAGCAGGCGACCGTGAACGGGCTGCCCGCGAAGCCGATCAACGCCGCCTTCGGCGCCTCCTGAGCCAGCCCGGCCCGCACCCGCGACACCGTCTCGTAGATCGGCGCCAGCCGTGCCGCCGCCCCTGCCGGGTCCAGCTTCGCCAGCCCTTCCGCGTCGCGGATCGGCTCCAGCAGCGGCCCCTCGCCCTCGGCGTAGCGCAGCGGCTGCCCCATGGCCCAGGGCAGCATCAGGATGTCGCTGAACAGGATGGCGCCATCCATCCCGTAGCGGCGCAGCGGTTGCAGCGTCACCTCGGCGGCGAGGGCGGGGTTCGTGCACAGGCGGATGAAGTCGCCCGCCTGGGCCCGCAGCGCCCGGTATTCCGGCAGGTACCGCCCGGCCTGGCGCATCAGCCAGAAGGGTGGCGGCCAGACCGCCTCGCCGGAGAGGGCGCGCAGCAAGGGCTTCGGTGCGTTTTCCATGGCGCCCCTTTCTATGAAAAAGAGTCTTTAAGAAAGATGGGGGACTCGTAGGGCCTGTGGATAAGGGGGACGCAGTGGACGCAATTCCTGTCCACAAAGTTCTCCACAGGCGCGAATCGGGCACAAAGCCAGCTCAAAGGCCGGTTTCCGGCGTTTTCCACAGAGTCTCGCGCCACGCTGTGCCCAACAAACCCCAGCCCCCCGGAAATGCGGATTCCATCCCCGCTTATCCCAGGGGGGGTTCCGGTGGGGCAAGGTTTTCCCCAATCTCCACAGCAATCCCCGTTATTCTCCACCGCGCAAAAACGCCGCACGAGGCCGATCGGAGCCGATGTCACACCGTAGCTTCAACCTGCATCTCGTCTCCGACAGCACGGGTGAGACGCTGAACTCCATCGCGCGCGCCACGCTGGCGCGCTTCGCGGACCCGCATGTCATCCATCACCGCTGGTCGCTGGTCCGCTCCCATTTGCAGCTCGAGCAGGTGCTGGAGGGCATCAAGGCGGAGCCGGGGCCGGTGATGTTCACCCTGGTGGACCGCTCGCTGCGGCATTCGCTGGAGGAGGTGTGCCAGCAGCTCGGCGTGCCCTGCCTCTCGGTGCTGGACCCGGTGATGGACCTGCTGCAGACCCAGCTCGGCCAGCAGGCGCGGGAGAAGCGCGCCGCGCAGTACGTGCTGGACGCCGACTATTTCCGCCGCATCGACGCCATGCACTACGTGCTGGCGCATGACGACGGCCAGGGCGTTGCCGGCATCGAGGAGGCCGACTGCGTGCTGGTGGGCGTCTCCCGCTCCTCCAAGACGCCCACCTGCTTCTACCTCGCCAATCGCGGCATCAAGGCCGCCAACGTGCCGATCGTGCCGACCTCCCCCCTGCCGGAGGAGCTGGAGAACCCGCCCTGCCCGGTGATCGGCCTCACCATCGACGTGGCGGCGCTGATCGACATCCGCCGCCACCGGCTGAAGATCATCGGCGCCGGCGGCGTGCGGCAGGACACCAACGACTATGTGGACCACGAGGCGGTGAAGGCGGAGATCCAGGCGGCGCGGCGGCTCTGCACCAGCCATGGCTGGCCGGTGATCGACGTCACGCGCCGCTCGATCGAGGAGACGGCCGCCACCGTGCTGCAGCTGATGGAGGCCTGGCACGCCCGCCGCAGCCAGGGCGGGCCGAAGCCCGGCGGCATCGGCGCATGATCCGGCTGGTCCTGGCCTCCGGCTCCGCCACGCGGGCGGCGCTGCTGCGCGCGGCGGGGCTCGACTTCACCGCGCAGCCCGCGCCCGTGGACGAGGCCAGCCTGAAGGAGGCCGCCCGGGCCGAGGGCATACCGCCGGCCGATGCCGCCATCCTGCTGGCCGAGGCCAAGGCCATGCGCGTGGCGCGGCGGGAGCCGGAGGCGCTGGTGATCGGCGCCGACCAGCTCCTGGTGTGCGAGGGGGCGTGGTTCGACAAGCCGGAGGACCTGGCCGGCGCCCGCGCCCAGCTTCAGGCGCTGCGCGGGCGCACGCACACGCTGTTCACCGCCATGGTGCTGTGGCGGCATGGGCAGCGCGTCTGGCAGCACGTCGCCACGCCACGGCTGACCATGCGCGACTTCTCCGACAGCTTCCTGGACCGCTACCTGGCGCTGGAGGGGGAGGCGGTGACGCACTCCGTCGGCGCCTACCGGCTGGAGGGGCCGGGCATCCAGCTCTTCCGCGCGGTGGAGGGGGAGCACAGCGCCATCCTTGGCCTGCCGCTGCTGCCGCTGCTGGGGTTCCTGCGGCAGCACGGGGCGTTGGATTAAGGAAGAATCTTCTTTTTCTGAAGAAAAAGAAGCAAAAAGACTTTTCGAGTCTGGCGCCGCGCCACCAACCAGCGCGGCGCCAGACTAACAAGAGTTTTTTGGTTCTTTTTTCCAAAAAAGAACCCTTTCCCTTCTTCTACGCCGGCCGCCGCGCCTTCAGCGCCGCGGCCAATGTCCCGTCATCCATCACATCCAGCGCGCCGCCCATCGGCACGCCCTGGGCCAGCCGCGTGACGATGACGCCGGTGGGGCGCAGCCGGTCGGTCAGGTAGTGCGCGGTGGTGGCGCCATCGACCGTGGCGGGCAGCGCCAGGATCACCTCGCGCGCCTCGCCCTCCGCCACGCGGGCCAGCAGATCCGCCACGCGCAGATCGTCCGGCCCGACGCCGGAGAGCGCCGAGAGCACGCCGCCCAGCACGTGGTAGAGGCCGCGGTGCACATGCGCCCGCTCCAGCGCCCAGAGGTCGGAGACGCCCTCCACCACGCAGAGCACGTCGTGCTCCCGCGCCGGGTCGGTGCAGATGCGGCAGGGGTCCTGGGTGTCGAGATTGCCGCAGACGCGGCAGGGGCGGACGGCCTCCGCCGTCTCGCGCAGGGCCTGGGCAAGCGGCAGCATCAGCCCGCCCGGGTCCTGCAGCAGCTTCAGCGCGGCGCGGCGGGCGCTGCGGCGGCCGAGCCCCGGCAGCCGCGCCAGCATGGCGACGAGCCGCTCGACCTGGTCCGGCCCGCGCACGCTCAAGGCCGGCGGCTCAGAACGGCAGCTTGAAGCCGCCGAGGCCGCCGCCGCCGCCCATGCCGGGGATGTTCAGCCCGGAGGTGGCCTTCTGCATCTCCTCGGCCATCATCGCCTCCACCTTCGCCTTGGCGTCGGCATGGGCGGCGACGATCAGGTCCTCCAGCACCTCGCGCTCATCGGCCGCCATCAGGCTGGGGTCGATGGCCAGGCGCTTCAGGTCGCCCTTGCCGGAGAGCGTCACCTTGACCATGCCGGCGCCGGCGGCGCCCTCCACGGTCATGGCGTCCAGCTTGGCCTGCATCTCCTGCATCTTGGCCTGCATCTGCTGGGCCTGCTTCATCATCGAGGCAAGGTTCTTCATGCGTCCTCCCCATAGGGATCAGAGGAATGGAAATCGTCGAGATCGGCCGGCTCGGCATCGGGCGGCGCGAATTCGGGGCCGTCGTCGGGCGCCTCGGGCGCCGGCGGCAGGCCGTATTCATCCAGGCTGTCGTCGCGCAGCGCCTCCACCTGGGCGCCGGGGAAGGCGAGCAGGATGGACTGCACCAGCGGGTGGGCCTTCGCCATCTCCAGCCGCTCGCTCGCCACGTGGCTGCGCTGCTGCGCGATGGTCGGCTCGCCCTCGGCGTTGGAGAGGCTGATGGTCCAGCGCCGCCCCGTCTGCTCCAGCAGCAGGCCGGCGAGCTGGGCGGCGAGGTCGCGCGGCGCCTCGGGCCGCTGGCGGATCTCGATGCGGCCGGGCGCGAAGGACACCAGATGCACATTGTGCAGCAGGTGGGCGTGCAGCATCGGCGCGCGGCCCGAGGCCAGCGCCACCACCTCGCGGAAGCCGCGCGGCTGGGCCAGGGCGGGCTGCGCCTCCATCACCGTCGTTGCCACGGGGGCACCATTGGCCGTGGCGCGGCTGCCGCCGCCCATGGGACCACCCGGGGCGCCGGAGGGCAGGGGGCCGCCCGCCGCCGCGGTGGCGCCGCCCTCGGTCAGGCGGCGCACGAGGTCGCCCGGCGTCGGCATCTCGGCGAGGTGGGCGAGGCGGATCAGCACCATCTCGGCCGCCGCACGGCGGTCCGGCGCCTCGGCGATCTCGGTGATGCCCTTCAGCAGCACCTGCCAGGCGCGGCCCAGCACCGGGATGCTCAGCGCCCCGGCCAGGGCGGTGCCGCGCACCCGCTCGGCCTCGGGCAGCGAGGGGTCCTGGCGCAGCGCCGGCACGGCGCGCAGGCGGGTGAGGGTATGGGTCAGCTCCAGCAGGTCGGCCAGCACCACGCCGGGGTCGGCGCCGCGCTCATGCCCGGCATCCATCGCCGAGAGCACGCCGGCGATGTCGCCGCGGAAGGCGGCTTCCAGCAGGTCGAACAGCAGGGTGCGGTCGGCCAGGCCCAGCATGTCCCGCACCAGCTCCGCCTGCACCCCCTCCGGGCTGCCGGCGGCCTGGGCGATCGCCTGGTCGAGCAGCGAGAGGCCGTCGCGCACCGAGCCATCCGCCGCGCGGGCGATCATCGCCAGCGCTTCCGGCGTGGCGGGCACGGCCTCGGCCTCGGCGATGCGGGCGAAATGGGCGCGCAACACCTCCTGCGGCACGCGCTTCAGGTCGAAGCGCTGGCAGCGGGAGAGGATGGTGGCCGGCACCTTGCGGATTTCCGTCGTCGCGAACAGGAACTTCACCTGCGGCGGCGGTTCCTCCAGCGTCTTCAGCAGCGCGTTGAACGCCGCCGTCGACAGCATGTGCACCTCGTCGAGGATGTAGACCTTGAAGCGCGCGCGGGCCGGGCGGTAGCGCACCGCCTCGCGCAGCTCGCGGATGTTGTCCACGCCGTTGTTGGAGGCGGCGTCCAGCTCCAGCACGTCCGGGTGGCGGTCGGCCAGGATCGCCTGGCACTCGGCGCAGACGCCGCAGGGCTCGGCGGTGGGGCCGCCATTTCCGTCCGGCCCGACGCAGTTCAGCGCGCGGGCGATGATGCGGGCGGTGGTGGTCTTGCCGACGCCGCGCACGCCGGTGAGCATGAAGGCATGCGCCACGCGGTTCTGCGCGAAGGCGTTGCGCAGGGTGCGCACCAGCGCGTCCTGGCCGATCAGGTCGGCGAAGCTCTGCGGGCGGTACTTGCGGGCGAGCACCCGGTAGGGCGTGGCGGCCGGCTCGGGCGCCGGAGCAGCGGGAGAGGGGGCGGGCTCCGCCTCGCCGAACAGGCCCGGCCCCTCGAGGGGCGGCGGGTCGCCGAACAGGCCGGCGCCCTCGGGCACGGGTGGCTGTTCAAGCTGGTCGGGGCGGGTGTCGCTTGGCATGGCGCGCGGCGGATCCGATGCTGGCCGCGGCGGGCCATTCAGCGAGAGGTGAAAACCTCAGAAGGTGGAAGACCGGCGGAACGACCCAGACGGGAACTCGCTGCGGCTGCTTCCTTCCGGACCTGACCGGGTTGGCAAGGCGCCTGTCCGCCGCCGACCTTCCGAGGGCACCATATCATGCCGCCCCCCCTCCGCGGCAAGGGGGGCATCCCCGATCGGGCCGAGTTGCCGTGCGCGCCGGCCCATGGCAGGGTCGCGGCCGCATGCTGTCCATCCCGGCTTCCCGTCCCAATGCCTACACCGGCAGCCCCCTCGACCGCGCCTCGGGCCGGCGGGAGGAGGCCGATTTCATCGCCGCCGCCATGGCCTCGCCCGAGGCGCTGTTCGTGCCGGTCTGGCGCAGCCGCAGCCTGATGCGCGGGGTCGAGGAGGGCCGGCCCGAGGCCGTGCTGCTCTCGGCCGAGGCGGCCGAGGCGGTGCGCATGGCCGGCGGCCCCTGGGCCTTCCTGGGCTTCTGGGAGGGCCGGCCGGTCTTCAGCGTGGATTGCTCCGCCGCCGAGGACCCGCTGCCGCTGCTGCCCGAGGGCTTCGGCGCCTTCGCCGACCTGCGCGCCGTGGCCGGGCTGCTGCCGGCGGGCGAGGCCAGCGTGCTGGCGCATGCGCGCGGGCTGATGCACTGGCGCGTGCGGCACCGCTTCTGCGGCGTCTGCGGCGGGGTGTGCGAGCCGCGCAGCGCCGGCAACGCCATGGCCTGCACCGCCTGCGGCGCGCAGCATTTCCCGCGCACCGACCCGGCGGTGATCATGCTGGTGACGGATGGCGCGCGCGCCCTGCTCGGCCATTCCACCCGCTTTCCCACCACCACCATGTACTCCACCCTGGCCGGCTTCGTGGAGCCGGGCGAGAGCCTGGAGGAGGCGGTGCGCCGCGAGGTGCTGGAGGAGGTGGGCGTCCAGGTGGGCGAGGTGCACTACCATTCCTCGCAGCCCTGGCCCTTCCCGGCCTCGATCATGCTGGGCTTCCATGCCGAGGCGCTCTCCCACGAGATCACCATCGACCCGGAGGAGCTGCGGGATGCCCGCTGGTTCACCCGCGCCGAGCTGCGCGCGCATGAGCAGCACGGCTTCAGCCTGCCGCGGCTGGATTCCATCGCGCGCCGGCTGATCGAGGACTGGCTGGAGGCCGAATGATGCGCCCGACCCGAGCCCTTCTGCTGCTGCCCCTCCTGGCCGCCTGCGCCACCCCGCCGCCGGCCCCGCCCACGCCGCCCGAGCCGCCAGGCCATGCCGCCTGCCGCGCCGAGGCGCGCAACGACCCCGCCGTGCAGGCGCTGGGGCGGCAGGAGAACCCGCTGAACTGGGGCAACCGCGAGCGCGTGCAGAACGATTTGCGCGTGGCCGAATTGCGGGCATTCCGGGACTGCCTGCGGCGCAACGGGCTGGCCGCGCCAGGGGGCGTCGAGCCCGCCCGCTGAGACGCGGCTGGCCACGCCACGCCTCGCCCGGCGATGGCATGGAAATTGCATAGCGATATTTTGCCC
>NZ_JCACVY010000179.1:0-9052 GCF_058833935.1 Roseomonas sp. TS2
GGCGGGAAGGGGGTTGGTCCCGCCCCGCGCCATTCTGGCCCTGGGCACTGGAAAGCCATGCTGACATCGCGGCCTCTCCATCTTCCGCCTCCTGGCGGCGAGGGGCATTTTCATCACAGGAGAGGAGAAGTTCAACCTTTTGGTTCAAATTTTCGTGAATCGGCCGCGACGAAGGCTTTCAGCCGCTGAAGCTGACCTTGGCGTTTTCGCCGCTGGTGTCCGGCTTGCCGCTGACCAGCGACTGGGCATAGCCGAAGGCGAAGCGGAGGCTGGAGGAGATGCCGTCCCAGTATTCCGCGCCCTCGATCTCGACGCCGATCAGCGCCACCTTGTCGCTCTCCGGCCCCTCGGGCAGCCAGGTGCGCACGCCCTCGGTCCAGACGGCGCGCTTCTTCGCCACGTCCCGCACCACCCGGCCGCGGCCGAAGATGGAGACGTAGTCCTGGCTGCGCGTGTCGGCATAGCCCAGCAGCACCCGGGAATCGCCTTCCAGCTCGGCGATCTTCGGGCTGTCGGCGCGGGTGAAGAACCACAGGGTGCGGCCGTCGGGGTCGGGCTTCTGGGTGCGCATCGGCCGGCCGCGCAGGCGGCCCTGCTGGTCGATGGTGGTGAAGATCGCGGTGCCGATCTCGCCGATCATCTCGCGCACCTTCATGCGCATCTCGTCGTCGTTGCGGTCCGTGTGCATGGGTTTCTCCCGTCGTCGTCCTGCCGGTCCAAACCCCGGGGGCCGGGGAAGGGTTGCCCGGCGCGCCCAGGCCGGTGTTGCCAGGGCTGGCGTTGACAGGGCTGGCGTTGACAGGGCTGGTGTTGACGAGGCCGGCGTTGGCGGGGCTGGCGTTGACAGGGCCGCCGCCTGCCCGCACCGTTCCGCCACCATGATCCACCCGAACCTCCGCGTCAGCCGCGACGGCCCGATCGCTACGGTGCTGATCGACCGCCCCGAGAAGCGCAACTGCCTCGACCTGCCGATGTGGGAGGCGATGGGCACCACCTTCGCCGCCCTCTCCGCCGATGAGAGCCTGCGCTGCGTCATCCTGCGCGGGGCGGGCGAGGCCGCCTTCTGCGCCGGCGCCGATATCGGCGGCTTCGGCGAGGATTACGGCGGGCGGGAGAAGGACCGCCGCTACGCCGCCGGGCTGGATTCGGCGCTGGTCAACATCCGCGACTGCACGCACCCGGTGGTGGCGGCCATCTCCGGCTGGTGCATGGGTGGCGGCGCCGGCCTGGCCACGGTGTGCGACTTCCGGGTGGGCGGCGAGGGGATGCGCTTCGGCATCCCCGCCCGCAAGCTCGGCATCTGGTACCCCTATGTGGCGCTGGAGGCGCTTCAGGCCGTGGTGGGCTACGCCGTGGCCTGCGAGCTGATGATCGAGGGCCGGGTGCTGGACGGCCCCGAGGCCCTCTCGCGCGGCCTGCTGACGCGCTGCGTGCCGGATGGCGCGGTGTTCGAGGAGGCCGGAGCGCTGGCCGCACGCATCGCGGAGGGCGCGCCGCTTTCCAACCGCTTCCACAAGCGCGCGCTGCGGCAGCTGCGCGGGCCGATGCCCATCCCACCCGAGGAGATCGAGGCCGCCGGCCGCTACGCCGAGACGCAGGATTTCCAGAACGCGGTGAAGGCGTTCCTGGCGAAGCGCGCGCCGGTGTTCGAGGGGCGGTAAGGGGAAGTCATCTTCTTTTTCTGAAGAAAAAGAAGCAAAAAGACTTTGTCAGTGGGGCGTTGCACTATCGGCCAGCGACCGCCCAACCGGCAAAAGTTTTTTGGTTCTTTTTTCCAAAAAAGAACCCTTACGCCTGCTTCAACTCGATCAGCGTCCGCCGGATCTTCCGCCCGCGCCGGATGCGGTCCTCGATGAAGCCGGCCTCCCCCCAGCGCACGGCGCGGCCGAGGGCGTGGGCGTCCTCCGAGAAGCGCGCCAGCATCTCCAGCAGCGCCTCGCGGTTGTTGAGGAAGACGTCGCGCCACATGTCCACGTCGCTGGAGGCGATGCGGGTGAAGTCGCGGAAGCCGGAGGCGGCGAATTTCAGCACCTGCTCGCGCGTCTCCTGCGCCAGGTCGTCGGCGGTGGAGCAGATGGTGAAGGCGATCAGGTGCGGCAGGTGGGAGACGATGGCCACCACCTTGTCGTGCGTCGTGGCGTCCATCGCCTCGATCATGGCGCCGGCGCGCTGCCACAGCGCCTCCACCTTCGCCCGCGCCGCGGGGTCGGTGCCCTCCAGCGGCGTCAGGATGACGTAGCGGCCCTGGAACAGCGTGGCGAAGCCGGCATCGGGGCCGGAATGCTCGGTGCCCGCCATCGGGTGGCCGGGCACCAGGTGCACGCCCTCGGGCAGCAGCGGCAGCAGGTCGCGCAGCACGGAGCCCTTGGTGGAGCCGGTGTCGGTCAGCACGGCGCCCAGGGCGAGGTGGGGGGCGATCGCCGCCATCAGCGCCGCGAAGGTGCCGACGGGGGTGCAGAGGATGACGCCGTCGCAGCCCTCCACGGCGCGGGCCGGGTCGGTCTCCACCACATCGGCGAGGCCCAGCTCCCGCACGCGCGCCGCGACGCCCGGGCCGCTGTCGCAGGCGACCAGCGTGGCGGCGATGTCCCCCCGCTCGCGCGCCAGCCGCGCGAGGGAGGAGCCGATCAGCCCGAGCCCGATGATGCAGAGGCGCTGGAAGACCGGCTCGGCCCCGGAGGTTTCCTCAGCCATGGGCGAAGCTGTCGATCACCATCTGGCATTCCTCGGCGGTGCCGATGGTGATGCGCAGGCACCCCGGCAGCCCATAGCCGCCCATGCCGCGCACGATCAACCCGCGCGCCTTCAGCTTCGCGTCCGCCGCCTTCGCCCCCTCCGGCGAGCCGAAATCGATCAGGATGAAGTTGGTCTCGCTTGGCCAGACGGTGTGGCCGGCGGCGGTCAGCGCCGCCGCCACCTTGCCGCGCCACTCGGTGTTGTGCGCGACGGATTTCTCCACCCAGCCCGGCTCGGCCAGCGCCGCCACGGCGGCGGCCTGGGAGGCGCCGGCCACGTTGAACGGCCCGCGCACGCGGTTCAGCACGTCGATGATGTCGGGGGCCGCGTAGCCCCAGCCCACCCGCATGCCGCCCAGGCCGAAGATCTTGCTGAAGGTGCGCAGCATGATGGTGTTGCCGGCGGCATCGACCAGCGCCTCGCCGGGGTCGTAGCCGGGGGCGGTGACGTATTCGGCGTAGGCGCTGTCGAGCACCAGCAGGATGTCGTCGCGCAGGCCGGCGCGGAGGCGCGCCAGCTCGGCGTTCGGCAGCAGCGTGCCGGTCGGGTTGTTGGGGTTGGTGAGGAAGACGATGCGGGTGCGCGGGCCGACGGCCGCCAGCATCCCGTCGATATCGGCCTGCATGCCGCCGCCCGGCGCCGGCACCTCGGCCACCTTCAGCACCCGCGCGCCGGAGGCGCGGCCGGTGATGTCGTACATCATGAAGCCGTAGGCGGACATGATGACTTCCGTGCCCTCGCCGGCATAGGCGGTGCAGAGCAGGGTGATCAGCTCGTCCGAGCCGTTGCCGCAGATGATGCGCGCGGGGTCGAGGCCGAAGCGGGCGCCGATCGCCTCGCGCAGCGCGCGCGCGTTGCCGTCCGGGTAGCGGTGCGCCTCGCGCGCCGCCTGCACGATGGCCTCGATGGCCGCCGGCGGCGGGCCGAAGGCGCCCTCGTTGGAGGAGAGCTTGATGATCCGGTTGACGCCCGGGATCTTCGACTCGCCCCCGACATACGGATCGATCGACAGGATGGAGGGGCGCGGCGGCACGGTCATCGGCGTCATTCTTCCGGCTCGGGCTCGGCATAGGCGCCGAGGATCTGCAGGCGGGGGAAGGGCAGGGCGCCGAGGCGCGGGTCGCCCTCGGCCAGGAAGCCCTCGATCTCGGCCAGCGCCATCGGCGTCGGCGATTCGCGGCGCAGCAGCCAGCGCGGCGCCAGGCCGGCGGTGTTCAGGAGGGAGAGGATGCGGGCGCGGGAATGCTCCGGCAGCGGCTCGAAGCGCAGCAGGCTGCGGTCCCGCCCCGTGGCGTCCGGCGCCAGGGGGGAGATGGCGAAGGCCTGGGGCGGCGCCTTCTCGCGCCCGCCATCCCGCGCGGCTTCCAACGGCGCCAGGAAGGGCAGGGCGGCGACTATGTGTAGCCGCGGCGATTCCATCTGTGTCCACCACGCCGCCTCGGGGCGCTCGCCCTCCTGCGGCGCGGGCAGCACGGCCACGGCGGCCTCGCCGCTGGCCAGGCTGGCCAGCACGCGGGTGGGGGTGGGGTGCAGGCGCAGCGGCGTCAGCAGGCCGAAATGCGCGCGGGCCAGCCGCGCCAGGGGCGACTCGACGCCCGCCTCGCCCTGCGTCGCCACCGAGAAGCCGCCCTGCTGCGCCAGGGAGGAGGCGATGATCTCGCGCCAGAAGCGCACCACGGCCGGGCGGGCCAGCGCCCCCCGGTTGCGCTCCAGCAGGCGGCGCAGGATCACGGCCTCGCGCCCGGGGCGGAAGGTGGGGCCGCCCTGCTTCACCCGGCTCGCGGCCATGTGGGCGACGAGGTCGGCCCGGCGCATCAGCAGGTCGTGCAACGCGTCGTCGATCCGGTCGATCTCGGTGCGCAGGGAGGCCAGGTCGGGGGGGGCAAGGTCGGGCATGGCGGCGCCTCAGCAATAGAGCGCCCCCGCCATTCCGCCAAGGCACAACCGGGCCGCCCGAATCCGCCCGCCCGCCGGCAAGGCGGCGGTGGACCTGCGGCGGCGGCGCCCCTATTGCTGCGGGCGCGATGACCGAGCCGCTTCCTTCCTCCCCCGCCGATCCCGCCGCCCCGGTGGAGCACCAGCGGGCGCATTTCCCCGAGGGCATGGCGCTGGATTGCGGCGCCTGGGTGGCGCCGCTCGACGTCGCCTACCGCACCTACGGCACGCTGAACGCGGCGCGCAGCAACGCCGTGCTGGTCTGCCACGCCCTCACCGGCGACCAGTACCTGGCCGAGCGCCACCCCGTCACCGGCCGCCCCGGCTGGTGGGAGGCGATCGTCGGCCCCGGCAAGCCGATCGACACCAGCCGCTTCTTCGTCATCTGCGCCAACGTGCTGGGCGGCTGCATGGGCAGCACCGGCCCGCGCGCGCCGATGACCGACAGCGAGGGCCATACCCGCCCCTGGGGCACGGATTTCCCCAACATCACCATCCGCGACATGGTGCGGGCGCAGGAGAAGCTGGTCCGCCATCTCGGCATCGACCGGCTGCTGGCCGTGGTCGGCGGCTCGATGGGGGGGATGCAGGCGCTGGAATGGGCCGCCACCTTCCCGCGCATGGTGCATGCCTGCGCGCCGATCGCCACGGCCGCGCACCACAGCGCGCAGAACATCGCCTTCCACGAGGTCGGCCGCGCCGCCATCCATTCCGACCCGGACTGGCGCGGCGGGCGCTACTGGGCGGAGGAGGGGCTGGTGCCGGCCAAGGGGCTGTCGGTGGCGCGCATGGTGGCGCACATCACCTACCTCTCGGAGGAGGCGCTGGCGCGCAAGTTCGGCCGCCGGCTGCGCGGCGCCTCGGCGCTCACCTTCCTCGAGGACGTGTTCGAGGTGGAGAGCTACCTGCGCCACCAGGGCAGCACCTTCGTCCGCCGCTTCGACGCCAATTCCTACCTCACCATCACCCGCGCCATGGATTACTTCGACCTGGCGGCGGAGCATGGGGGGGAGCTGGCGGCGGCCTTCCGCGGCACGGCCACGCGCTTCTTCGTGGCCAGCTTCAGCTCGGACTGGCTGTTCCCCACCAGCGAGAGCCGCGCCCTGGTGCGCGCGCTGAACGCGGCGGCGGCCAGTGTCTCCTTCGTCGAGATCAAGTCCGACAAGGGGCACGACGCCTTCCTGCTGGACGAGCCGGAGTTCCACGCGGCGCTCGGCGGCTTCCTGCGCGGAGCCGCGGAGCGCCTGGGAGTCTGAGTGCGGCGGAGCGCCTGGGAGTCTGAGCGCGGCGGAGCGCCTCGGGGTCTGAGCGCGGCGCCGCAGCCCCGCCCCTTGTGCAACGCAGCATCCAGCAAACACGCCGCGACAAGGCCACCCCGAGACGCAAGATAACCCTGGACCGGCCATGCCGCGCAACGAAGCGCCGCAGCCCGACGAGACAGGCGGAACATGAGCGAGCACAGCCCCCCCGACGCGAGAGCACCCCTGAGCCGGCGGGACCTGCGCACCCTCCTCCTCGCCTCGCTGGGCGGCGCGCTGGAATTCTACGACTTCATCATCTTCGTCTTCTTCGCGGCCGCCATCAGCCACCTCTTCTTCCCGCCCGGCATGCCGGACTGGCTGCAGCAGCTGCAGACCTTCGGCATCTTCGCCGCCGGCTACCTGGCCCGGCCGCTCGGCGGGCTGGTCATGGCGCATTTCGGCGACAAGCTCGGCCGCAAGCGCATGTTCACCTTCTCCATCTTCCTGATGGCGGTGCCGACGCTGCTGATCGGCCTGACGCCCACCTACGCCACGCTGGGCTACGCCGCGCCGATCCTGCTGCTGATCTTCCGCATGATGCAGGGCGCGGCCATCGGCGGCGAGGGGCCGGGCGCCTGGGTGTTCGTCTCCGAGCATGTGCCGCCCGGCCGCGTCGGCCTGGCGGTGGGTATGCTGACGGGCGGCCTCACGGGCGGCATCCTGCTCGGCTCGCTGATGGCCACGGCCATCAACACCGCCCTCGCCCCGGCCGAGGTGGCGGCCTGGGGCTGGCGCCTGGCCTTCCTGGTGGGCGGCGTGTTCGGCTTCCTGGCCATGTATCTGCGCCGCTTCCTGCACGAGACGCCGGTCTTCGAGGCGATGCGCCGACGCGCCGCGCTGACGCAGGGGCTGCCCATCCGGCAGGTGCTGCGCGGCCACCGCCGTGGCGTGGCCGTCTCCATGCTCGTCACCTGGATGCTGACGGCGGCGATCGTCGTGGTGATCCTGATGACGCCGACGCTGCTGCAGCGCCTGCACGGCTTCACCCCCGCCGAGACGCTGCGCGGCAACCTGATGGCGACGCTGGCGCTGACCGTCTCCGCCATGCTGTGCGGCGCGCTGCTGGACCGCTTCGGCAGCGTGAAGGTGGGCGTCGCCGGCGGGCTGGCGATGATCGCCGCGACCTACGCGCTGTATCTCGGCGCCGCCGCGCGGCCGGAGCTGCTGGTGCCGCTCTATGCGCTGGCCGGCGCCACCATCGGCGTCATCACCGTGGTGCCCTATGTGATGATCCACGCCTTCCCGCCGCCCATCCGCTTCAGCGGCGTCTCCTTCGCCTACAACCTGGCCTATGCCCTGTTCGGCGGCCTCACCCCGCTGCTGGTCTCCGCCCTGGTGGCGGCCGACCCGCTGGGGCCGGCGCACTACGTGGGCGCCGTGTCGCTGGTTGGCATCGCCACGCTGGTGGCGAATGGCCGCGCCCTGCCGCCGGAGGCGGACATGCCCGCCGCCCCCGTGGGCGCCGCGCGCTGAGGCTGCCCGCCGCTCCGGAGGCCGCGGCATGAGAAAGGGCGCCGCCCCGACCGGGGCGGCGCCCTTTTCCATGCCGCGCTGCGGCGCGTCACCCGCTCCCGCGCAGCGGGGCCGGTCCGCCTGCGGGCGCCGGCGCCTCCCGGGGAGGAGCCGGTGTCAGTCGGCCACGCCGGAGCGCATCGCATCCTGGCTGAAATGGCCGCACCAATCCTGCGAGGAAACCACCGGCCAGAGGCCATGCGCCTCGGCGCTGGGCTGGCTCACCGGCGGGTTGAAGCGGCACAGCCCTTCCCCGGCCTCGGCCATGGCGGTGTGGTTGTCGAAGAACTTGCACTTGGTGCAGGCGGCGTCGGTGGCGTCGGCGAAGGACATGGTCGCGGTCTCCTCAACCATCAAAGGGATTATGGGAATAGTGCGCGAGGCGCCGGATCGTTCCAGTAACCCGGATGGAGATTTCGCGAGCATTACTGCGAATGATTGTCAGGTACTTTGACATGATAATCATTTGCAAGAAAAGCGCGCCGTTCGCTTCGTCATGGTGGGCCGGGGCCGCGCCGCCGCAAGGCGCTTCCACGCGGGGCCGATCCGCTTTAAGCGCCGCGCATGGCCAAAGCCCTGCCCTCGCCCGAGACCAGCAAAGCCCTGCTCGCCCGCCTGTGGCGCGACTATGTGCGGCACCACCGCGGGGGCATCCTGCTGGCGCTGCTCTGCACGGCGGCGCTGGCCGGCTTCACCGCGCTCTACCCGCTGGTCATCCAGCAGGCCTTCGACCTGTTCACGGAGGGCGACGGGCGCATCGTCTGGCTGGTGCCGCCGGTCATCGTCGTCATCACGGCGCTGAAGTCGCTGGCGCAGTACGGGCAGGCGGTCTCGGTGCAGGCGGTGGTGCTGCGCGTCATCGAGGCGCTGCAGAACGACCTGTTCCGCTCCCTCACCCGCACCGACCTGGCGCTGGTGGCGCGGGAGGCGCCGGCCCGCTACGCCGCCCGCTTCACCGCCGACGCCCAGGCCATCCGCGAGGCGCTGACCAAGGCCATCAACGGCCTGGCGGACGGGCTGACGGTGGTCGGCCTCGTCGCCTCGATGATCTGGCTCGACTGGCACATGAGCCTGATCCTCGTGGTGCTCTACCCGATCGCCGTGGTGCCGGTGATGCGGCTCGGCAAGCGCATCCGCCGCGCCTCGGGCGGCATGCAGGAGCGGGTGGGCGAGACGGCAGCCATCCTGACCGAGAGCTTCGCCGCCGCCCGCGTGGTGCGCAGCTACGGGCTGGAGGCGCAGGAGGAGGGCCGCGCCGCCCGCGCCTTTGCCGACCTGCGCCAGGCGCTGCTCACCATCGCCCGCACCCGCGCCAAGCTGGACCCGATCCTCGAGGCGCTGGGCGGCATCGCCGTGGCCGGCGTGCTCGCCTTCGTCGGCTGGAAGGTCAGCACCGGCCGCGGCACGGTGGGCGAGTTCACCGGCTTCATCACCGCGCTGCTGCTGGCCACCCGGCCGATGCGCGCCCTCGGCTCGCTCAACGCCGCCCTGCAGGAGGGCTTCGGCGGGCTGATCCGCGTCTTCGGCGTGATGGACCGCCCGCCGCGCATCACCGAGCGGCCCGGCGC
>NZ_JCACVY010000180.1:0-9016 GCF_058833935.1 Roseomonas sp. TS2
TTCGCACCGGCGCGCGGAAAAGGCTCTGGCTCATTGTTTTCTCAAGCATTCTCACGCGAGCAGGCGAAGCAGCCTGCTTGCGATCTGCTCTAGAAGCCGGAGCGGCCGCCCGCAGTCTCCGGCGGCTCCATCGTCCTGTATTCCATGTGCTCCGGCTGGGTCAGCGGCGCGCGCGTGGCCTGGTCGGCGAAGACCAGTGCGGCCAGGAACCCCACCCAGAGCAGCCAGGCCCCGCCCGCCAGCCGCAGCAGCGGATCGGGGCGGCGCAGATGCATGAAGAACAGGCCGATCAGCAGCATCTTGGCGGCGGCGATGCCGAGGCTCACGGCCATGTTCCACCGGCCCATCGGCAGGTAGGCCAGGGCGCAGCTGGCCAGGGCCAGCCCCACCAGAACCAGCCACACCGGCAGGCTGCGCGCCAGGATGGCCCCGGCGCTGCGCGGCGTGGCTTCCCCCAGGGAGCGCTTGCTCGAGCGCCCGCTCATGCCGCGCGCCCGTCGAGATAGAGCAGCGGGTAGAGAAACATCCACACCACGTCGATCAGGTGCCAGTACAGCGCCGCCGCCTCGAAGGCCGGGCTGCGCCAGGGGCGGCGGCCCAGCACCGCCTGGCCGCCCAGCCACGCGATGGCGGAGAGGCCGCCCAGCAGGTGCAGCCCGTGCAGCCCGGTCAGCAGCCAGTAGAAGGCGAAGGCGATCCGCGCCGCCGGCTGCTCCATGGTGAAGCCGGGGCCGGGCCAGAGCCCCTTCGCCAAGTCCGCGCGCCATTCCAGCCCCTTCAGGCACAGGAAGGCCAGGCCCAGCGCCAGGGTCAGCCCGAGCGCCCGGCCCGCCAGCCGCGGCAGCTCGGCCCGCGCCGCCTGGGCGCCGACCGCCATCGTCAGGCTGCTGGTCAGCAGCAGCAGCGTGTTGGCCGTGCCATAGACGATGTCGGCCTCGCGCCCGGCCGCGGCGAAGGCCGCCGGATGGAACCAGCGCGTGGCGATGAAGGCCAGGATCAGCCCGCCGAACAGCAGGGCCTCGCTGGCCAGGAACAGCCACATGCCGAAGCTGGCCGCCTCGCGCTGGCGGCGCAGGCTGTGCCACGGCTCGCGCAGCGCCCCGCCGCTCACAGGTTGCCGCCCTGGTTCTGGTGCGGCTCCCGCTCGGAATGGTGCGGGCCCTCCGCCTCGGGGTGGTAGAGATAGGGGCCCTCCGCCACCACCGGCAGCACGCCGAAATTCCCGCGCGGCGGCGGCGAGGCGGTGCGCCATTCGAGGCCCGTGGCATCCCACGGGTCGTCGGTCGCCCGCGCGCCGCGGAACAGCGAGAAGGTGAGATAGGCCATCGGCAGCAGGTAGGCCGCCGCCAGCAGCACCGCGCCGCAGGAGGACATGACGTGCCAGATCTGGAACTCGGGCGGATAGGCGGCGTAGCGCCGCGGCATGCCGGCGAAGCCCATGACGAACATGGGGAAGAAGGTGAAGGCGAAGCCGAAGAACATCAGGATGGCGGCGAAGCGCGCCCAGCCCTCCGGGTAGAGCCGCCCGGTGATCTTGGGCCACCAGAAGGAGAGGCCGCCATACAGCGCCGTCACCGCGCCGCCCACCATGATGAAGTGGAAATGCGCCACCACGAAGTAGGTGTCCGTCACGTGCACGTCGATCGGGATGGCGGCCAGGAACAGCCCGGTCAGCCCGCCCAGCGTGAACAGCCCGATGAAGCCGAGGGCGTAGAGCATCGGCGCCTCGAAGGTGATCTGGCCGCGGTAGAGGGTGAAGGTCCAGTTGAAGACCTTGATGGCCGAGGGCACGGCGATGACGAAGGACAGGAAGGAGAAGACCAGGCTGGCGAAGAGCGACTGGCCTGAGACGAACATGTGGTGCCCCCAGACCAGGAAGCCGACCACCGCGATCCAGAGGATGGCGTAGACCATGAAGGTGTAGCCGAAGATGCGGCGCCGCGCGAAGCAGGTGACGATCTCGCTGATCACGCCGAAGGAGGGCAGGATCATGATGTACACGGCCGGGTGGCTGTAGAACCAGAACAGGTGCTGGAACAGCAGCGGGTCGCCGCCCTGGGCCGGGTCGAACACCGGCAGGCCGAAGGCGCGCTCGGCCACGATCAGCAGCAGCGAGGCGGCCAGCACCGGCGTCGCCAGCACCATCACCACCGAGGTGCCGTAGAGCGCCCAGACCAGCAGCGGCAGCCGGAACCAGTGCATCCCCGGCGCCCGCAGCAGGTGCACCGTGGCGATGAAGTTCAGCCCCGTGGCGATGGAGGAGAACCCCGCCAGGATCACCGCCAGCGCCGCCAGCAGCACGTAGCCGTTGGAGAACATGGTGGAGAAGGGCGTGTAGAAGGTCCAGCCCGTGTCCACCCCGCCCGCCACCAGCGCCACCACCAGCAGCAGGCCCGCGCCCACGAACAGGTACCAGCTCAGCAGGTTCACGCGCGGGAAGGCCAGGTCGCGCGCGCCGATCATCAGCGGCAGCAGGAAATTGCCCAGCGTGTTCGGGATGGAGGGGACCAGGAAGAACCACACCATCACCGTGCCGTGCAGGGTGAACATGCGGTTGTAGGCGTCGGCCGTCATCAGGTCCTGCTCGGGCGTGAACAGCTCCAGCCGGATCATCACCGCGCCGAAGCCGCCGATGACGAAGAAGGCCAGCAGCGTGGCCATGTAGAGCAGCGCGATGCGCTTGTGGTCGGTCGTCAGCAGCCAGGAGCCGAGGCCCTGCTCCGCCGTCAGGTAGTTGTCGGGCCAGGGCTCGGCCGGCCCCTCCGCCGGGCGGACACGGCCCGCCGCCAGCTCGCTCACGGCTCGCTGCTCATGTTTCGTGGCTCCCCGGGGGACGCGCCCCGCGCCGGCATGGACATCAGGTAGGCCAGGATGGCCTGCAGCTCCCCCTCGCCGAGGATGCCGGCGAAGGGCGGCATGACCGGCTCGTAGCCGGCCGCGATGTCGCGGCGCGGCTGGAGGATGGAATCGCGCAGATAGGCCTCGTCCGCGCGGCGGACGCTGCCATCGGCCAGGGCGACCTGCCGGCCGTAGAGGCCGCGCAGCTCCGGCGCGTGGACGCGCGAGGCGGGCGCGTGGCAGCCGGAGCAGCCGACGCTCTCGAACAGCGCCCGGCCTTCCCGCGCCAGGTCGTCGGCCTGGGGCTGGGCGGCCCGCCAGCGCGCATAATCCTCCGGCTCCATGACGACCACCTTGCCCAGCATGCGCGAATGCAGCGTGCCGCAATACTCGGCGCAGAACAGCGGGAACTCGCCGGTCTGCGTCGGCTTCAGGGAAAGCTGCGTCATCCGCCCCGGCAGCACGTCCTGCTTCAGGCGGAAGGCGGGCACGTAGAAGGAATGGATTACGTCTTCCGAGCGCATCACCAGGCGCACCGGCTCGCCCCGCGGCAGGTGCAGCGCGTCGATCTCCCGCGCCCCGTCCGGGTGGCGGGCCTTCCACATCCATTGCCGGGCCAGGATGTGGATCTCCAGCGCGTCCGGGTCGCCGCGCTGCCCGCCGAGCACGGCGATGCTGGCCCAGGCGAACAGGAACATCGCCAGGAAGGCGGTTGCGGCGGTCCAGCCGACCTCGACCTCCTTTTGGATCAGCTCCGGCAGCTCGCCGCGCCGCGCCGCCGAGCCGCGCCGGTAGCGGATGGCGAAGCCCAGCAGCAGCGCCGCCACCAGCAGCACGATGGCGCCGCTGATCGCCAGCATGGCGATGACGAAGGCGTCCACCCCCGCCGCCACCTCCGACGCCGCCGGGGGCCAGAAGGCGATGCCGCTCATGCCCGCCGCTCCCGCCGCAGCGCCCAGAGCATGAAGCCGCCGAGCGCCAGGCTCGTCGCCACGCTGCCCAGCATCAGCACGCGCCGGACCCAAGCGGTCCAGACCCCCCGCGCCGCGTCGAAGCCGTAGCAGAACAGGCGCAGCCGCTCGCCGAGGCTGCCCAGCCGCCCCTCCGCCGCCTCCACCAGCGCCAGGCGCAGGGCGCGCGGGTCCAGCTCCAGCCCGCCCAGCACGCGGGAGAGCCGCCCGTCCGGCGCCAGCACCAGAACCCCGAGCGGATGCGCGTAGCTGTCGGTCTCCGCGTCGTAGCGGGCCTCGTAGCCGAAGGCCGAGCGCGCCGCCTGCAGCGCCGCCGCGTCGCCGCCCAGGAAGCGCACGGCGCCGGCGGGGGCGGCGGGGAAGTGCAGCGCCTTCATGGCGGCGGCGGCGCCGGGGCCGTCCTTCGGGTCGAGCCCGAGCGCCAGCACCGTGTAATCCGCGCCGGCGCGCAGCCCGGTCTCCGCCAGGGTGGCGGCGGCAAGCCCCAGCGCCGTGCCGCAGAGCACGGTGCAGGTGTAGTCGGCGAAGACCAGCACGGCCGGGCGGTCCTGCTGCGCCGCGCCCGCCCGCACCGGGCGCCCGGCCTCGTCGCGCAGGGCCAGCCCTGGCGGCAGCGCGGCCCCGGGTGGCGGGTGCAAGGCCACCCCGGCCAGTTGCGCCTCCGTCAGCGCGGCCCGGGCGGCGCCCGGTAGCAGCGCCGCCAGCAGCGCCGCCAGCAGGGCCGCCATCAGGACTGCCAGCAAAGCCGCCCCGGCCAGCCGCCTCATGGCGCGGCCTCCCGCCGGATGGGCGGCGGCGGCGCGGCGGGCTGCTCCAGCGGGTCGTAGGCCGCCGCGCCCCGGGTGGCGATGAGCGCCATCGCCTCGGCCACCGCGCGGCGCGGCGGATCGTCGCCGGCCTCGAGCTGGGCGTCCTGCGCGGCCCGGAAGTCGCGCAGCGCGGCGGCGGGGTCGGTCTCCAGCCGCGGCGGCGCGAAGCGCTCGGGCGGGCTGTAGCGCTCCGGCGCCTGCGCCCAGCGGTAGAGGAGGAACAGCCCGGCCATCACCAGCGCCAGGAAGGCCGCCGTGCCCAGCCCGACGCCCAGGATGGCCCAGGACCGCAGCGCCAGCGTCTCGCGCCGCTCCAGGGGGTTGCTCATGCCGCCCGTCCCTGCGGGGCGGGGGCCAGCCATGCCGCCAGCGGCCGGTAGGCCAGGCCGAGCCACAGCCCACCCATGGACAACATGGCAAGGGCGGCGGCCGGCAGGCTCCACGGCCCCGCCGCCGGAGCCACCAGCCAGGCGTGGTGCAGCGACAGCCCCGCCAGCAGCCAGGGCGCCAGCCGCGCCTGCGCCGCCGGGCTGCGGCGCAGGCCGCCCGGCAGCAGCACCAGCAGCGGCAGCAGGCCGGAGAGCAGCAGCGACAGGGCTTCCAGCCAGAGCCAGGGGGATGCCTGGCGCGCCAGATACCACGCGGCCTTGTGCGGCAGGTTGCCGTACCAGATGACCAGATACTGGCTGAAGCCAAGATAGAGCGCGCCCAGCACCGCCGCCAGCAGCAGGCCACCGAGATCGGCCGCCGCATCCTCCCCCGCGCCGCGGCACAGCGCCGCCCAGGCCAGCGCGGCCAGCAGCTGCGAGACCAGCAGCGACAGGCCGAAGGCGGTGGAATGGAAGTGCAGCGCCAGGGACAGCACCCAATCGAAGCCGAGCAGCGTCACCGCCACGCCGTGCAGGACGAGGCCGAGCGCGGCAACGCCCTGCCGCGCCGGGCCCTGCTCCAGCCGGAGCAGCAGCCAGGCCAGGGCCGACCACAGCAGCAGGGCCAACCCCGTGCGGAGGATGAAGCCGGCAGCGTTGAGATAAAGCCGCGCTACATCCGGATGGCCGGCGAGCTCCGGCTCCACCACCCAGGGGTAGAGCACGCCGAGGCTGAGCAGCAGGGGCAGGGCCAGTGGCAGGAACAGGGGCAGGCTGCCCGCGGCCGGTGCCAGCACCGGCCGCAGCGCCGCGCCCCAGCGCCCGCCGGTCAGGGCATGGATGGCCAGCAGCGCCAGCGCCCCCAGCGCGATGCCCAGCCAGAACAGCAGCGCCGCCAGCCAGCCCGCCGCCAGGGCGGGCCGTGCCGCGGGCCACAGGAGGAGGGCCAGCCCCAGCACCGCCGTGCCGCAAAGCCCGAGGGGAAGGGCCATCCCCTGCCAGGGGGGCGGCCTCACGGGGCGGCCTCCGCCGCCCGCGGCAGGCGGGAGAGCTGCAGGGCGCGGATATAGGCCACCACCGCCCAGCGGTCGGGCGGCGCCAGCCGGTCGCCATAGCCGTACATGATGCCGTAGCCATCGCCGATCACGTCGTAGAAGTGCCGGGCGGGCGCGGCGCGCAGGCGGGCCGTGTGGTAGCTGGGCGGGGCGGGGAAGCCGTGGCGGACGATCATGCCGTCGCCCGCGCCGGCGGCGCCGTGGCAGGGGGTGCAGAAGATGGCGTACTGCGCCTCCCCCCGCGCCAGCAGGGCGGGGGTCGCGGGCGGCGGCGTGGCGGCGGCGGCCTCCCGCGCCAGGTCGCCCTGCGCCACCACGCCCTCCGGGGGCGGGCGGGCGGTGGTGCCGTCCTGCCACAGGCCGCTGCGCTCATAGGTGTCGAGCCGCCGCTGCTGCGCCATGTCCAGCTTGCAGCCGGCGAGCAGCAGCAGGGCGCAGGCGGCGGCCCTCACGGCTCCACCGCCCGCACGGAGAGGGGGCCGAGCCCGTCCAGCAGCGCCGCCAGCCGAGCCGGCTCCAGGCCCGGCTCGTCCACCGCCAGGAAGAAGCCGTCCTGGCTGGCGCGCGCGAAGCCGCGTGCGGCGAAGACCGGGTGGTGCAGGCGCGGCAGGCCGGTGCCGAGGAAGAAGCCGAGGAAGCCGGCGACGCTGGCCGCCAGCACCCCGCCCTCGAAGCTCAGCACCAGGAAGGTGGGCCAGCTGTTCAGCGGCCGGCCGCCGAGGTTCAGCGGATAGCCGATCACGGCGCTGTACCAGCACAGGGCATAGACCAGCGCGGCCGCCGCCAGGCCCGCCCCCAGCATCACGGGGCGCAGGCGGGGGCGGGGCAGGGCCAGCGCCTCGGCCAGCTCGGGCACGGAGAAGGGGGTGTGCGCGTCCAGCCCGCGCAGCCCGGCCTGCCGCGCCCGCCGCGCCGCCGCCACCAGCGTCTCCGGGTCGCGGAACTCGGCCAGCAGCAGCCCGCTCATGCGCCGCTCCGCTGCCGCCGCAGCAGCTTGCCCATGTCGTGCATGGCGACGGCCGGCAGCAGCCGCGCGAAGCCCAGCATCAGGAAGGCGAAGAAGCCGAGCGAGCCGGCCAGGATCAGCCAGTCCCAGAGGGTGGGCGAGAACACGCCATGCATCGAGGGCAGGTGCCCGTGCGACAGGGTGTTCCAGATGATCAGCACGCGCTCCAGCCACATGCCGATGTTCAGCACCACCGCGACGCCTACCACGGCGGGGATGCTGCCGCGCAGGCGGCCTGACCACAGCAGCTGCGGCACGAGCAGGTTGCAGCCGAGCATGGTGAAGTAGAGAGGCGCGTAGGGGCCGGTGAAGAGCGCGCGCAGATGCTCGCGTTCCGCCCGATCCTCCGCCTGCCACGCGGAGAACCATTCGGTGCCGTAGCACAGCGCCATGCCGAGCGAGCCGGCGAGCAGCACCTTGCCCATCACCGCGAAGTGCCGCGGCGTGATGATCGCCTGCAGGCCCAGGTCCCAGCGGATCAGCGCCGCCAGCACCACCACCATGCCGAAGCCGGAGAACAGCGCGCCGACCACGAAGTAGGGCGGGAAGATCGTCTCCTGCCAGCCGGGCATCAGGCTGGCGGAGAAATCCATCGCCGCCACGCTGTGCACCGAGACGACGAGCGGCAGCGCCATCGCCGCCAGGGTGCGGTAGAGCGTGTCGTGCAGGTGCCAGTGGCGGGCCGAGCCGCGCCAGCCCAGCGCCAGCACGCCGTAGATCACCTGGCCGGCGCGGCTCTGCGCGCGGTCGCGCAGCGTCGCCAGGTCCGGGATCAGGCCGAGATAGAAGAACATCAGAGAGAACGTCAGGTAGCTGACGATGGCCGCGAAATCCCACACCAGCGCGCTGCGCCACTGCGGCCAGAGGCCCTGGGTGTTGGGGTAGGGGGTCAGCCACAGCGCGTAGTGCGGCCGCCCCAGATGCAGGATGGGGAACAGCCCGGCGATGCCCACCGCGAACAGCGTCATCGCCTCCGCGAAGCGGTTGATGGCCGCCCGCCAGGGCTGCCGCGTCAGCAGCAGCGCCGCCGAGATGAAGGTGCCGGCATTGCCGATGCCGATCCACCAGACGTAGTTGGCGATCGGGAAGCCCCAGACCACGGCGGTGTTGTTGCCGAGGATGCCGATGCCGCGCAGGAACAGCCAGGCGGTGCAGCCCGCGAGCAGCAGCGTCAGCATGCCCGAGACGGCGAAGGCGATGCGCCAGGGGCGCCCGGCGCGGCGCCGCATCAGCGGGTCCGCCACCAGCCCGACCAGCGCGCCGTAGCTGGTGCCGCGGGGCAGCAGCGCCTCCTCCGGCCCGGCGCTCATGCCCCGGGGTCCTCCAGCGCCGGGTTGGGGTTGCGGATCTGCGCCAGGTAGGTCGTGCGCGGCCGCGTGCCGAGATGGCCGAGCAGCGCGTAGTGCTGCGGCTCCCGCCGCAGCGCGGCGACGGCGGCGCCCTCCTGGCGCAGGTCGCCGAAGATGATGGCCGTGGTCGGGCAGGCGGACTGGCAGGCGGTGCGCACCTCGCCCTCGCGCAGGGCGCGGCCCTCGCGCTCCGCGGCACGCCGGGCGGCGCTGATGCGCTGGGTGCAGTAGGTGCATTTCTCCATCACCCCGCGCGCGCGCACCGAGACCTCCGGGTTGCGCTGCGCCGCCACCACGGGCGCGCCCTGGTTGGCGTATTCCTGCCCGTCGGCATAGCCGTGGAAGTTGAAGCGCCGCACCTTGTAGGGGCAGTTGCCCTGGCAGAAGCGGGTGCCGACGCAGCGGTTGTAGACCTGCACGTTCAGCCCCTCCGCATCGTGCACCGAGGCGGCGACGGGGCAGACCGGCTCGCAGGGCGCGGCCTCGCAATGCATGCAGGGCACGGGCTGGAAGCCGGGGCGCGGCCTGTCCTCCGGCCCGTGGCTGTAGGTGTCGATGCGCAGCCAGTGCATGTCGCGGCCGCGCGCCACCTCCTCCGGCCCGACCACGGGGATGTTGTT
>NZ_JCACVY010000181.1:0-8920 GCF_058833935.1 Roseomonas sp. TS2
CTGGTGATCGGGCAGATCACCGCCGCCGGCACCTTGCCCGCCGGCCTGCCGGTGATCGACCAGGGCGCCGAGTGGCGCCGCGGCGCCGCCGGTGCTGGCTCCGAGCTGGCCCGCATGGCGGCCGCCTATCGTCGGCGCGACAGCTTCGGCGAGCTGCACCTGCTGCCGCTGGCCGATGCCGGCGCCGGCGTTGCGGCCACGGGATCGGTGGCCTTCACCACCGCCGCCACGGCCGCTGGCACGCTGAACCTCTATGTGGGCGGCGAGCGGGTGCAGATGCTGGTGGTGCCGAGCCAGACGCCGGCGCAGCTGGCCACCGCCCTGGCGGCCGCCATCACCGCGCAGCCCGACCTGCCGGTGACCGCCGCGGCCGCGACGGGCACGGTGATGCTGACCGCCAAGAACAAGGGCCTCAACGGCAACCAGCTGCCGCTGATGCTGAACTACCGCGGCGCCGCCGGCGGCGAGGTCACCCCGGCCGGCCTCGGCGTCACGGTGACCCAGATGACGGGTGGCACCACCAACCCGGCGCTCGACGCGGCGCTGGCCAACCTGGGCGACCGGACGTTCGACTTCATCGTCTGCCCGTTCACCGACAGCGCCTCCCTTGCCTCCATCCGGGCCTTTTTGGCCGCGCGCTGGGCCTGGGACCGGATGCTGTACGGCCACGCCTTCGCGGCGACCGCCGGCACGCTGGGCGACGCCACCACCTTCGGCCTGGCGCAGAACGACCCGCACCTGACGGTGATGCCGGCCAATGGCAGCCCGACGCCGCCGGCGATCTGGGCCGCCAACCTGGTGGGCGCGCTCGCCGTCAGCCTGCGCGCCGACCCCGGCCTGCCGCTGCACGGCCTGCCGCTCGACGTGCTGCCCCCGCCGGCGGAGAAGCGCTTCACCATCGGCGAGCGCAACGTGCTGCTGTTCGACGGCATGAGCACCCACACGGTGGGCGACGATGGCACGGTCACCACCGAGACCATCATCACCACCTACCAGCGCAACGCCGCCGGCGTGGCCGATGACAGCCAGCTCTATGTCGAGCGGATGTTCGTGGTGATGGCGGTGATCCGCGACCTGCGAGCTTTCGTGACCACCACCTTCGGCCGCATGAAGCTGGCCGATGACGGCACCGGTGCCCGGCCGGGCTCGCGCATCGTCACGCCCAGCATCATCCGCGACGCGCTGCTCGGCCGGTACCGGTTCCTGGAGCGCCAGGGCCTGGTGCAGGACTACGAGGCCTTCGCCGCTGCGCTGGACGTCCAGCGCAATGCCTCCAACCGCTGCCGCGTCGACGGGCTGATCCCCATCGTGCCGATCGACCAGCTGCGCCAGTTCGCCGCGGTCGTGCAGCCCCGCAACTCCAGCCAGGGAACCTGATCCATGGCCGACAATTCGCGCCGCCTCGCAGGCCTCGTCTGGCTCTGGATCGAGGGCGTCGAGTACGAGGTGGTGTCGCAGCCGCAGTACGGCGTCTCCTCGGTTACGCGCGCCACGCTCGCCAGCATGCGCGGCATCAGCGGCTACTCCGAGACCCCCAAGCCGGGCTTCATCGCGGCGACGATCCGCGATGACGGCACCTTCAACGTCGCCGACTTCCAGGACATGACCAACGTCTCGGTCACCCTGCAGCTGGCGAACGGCAAGCGCATCAGCGGCACCGGCCTGTGGACGGTCGAGGCCGCCGAGGTGGACTCCACCGAAGCCACCTTCGCGGTGCGCTTCGAAGGCGAAGACGTGCGGGAGGGCTGATCGTGGACGACATCTACACCGACGAAGAAACCGTCATCGAGGAGAAGCCGCCGCTGCGGATCCGCTTCACCCCGTTCGAGGTCGGCGGCAAGACCTACGACAGCATCGTCGTCAGCGAGCCCACCGCCGGCCAGCTGCTGGCGATGGGCAAGCAGACCGAGGCGGTGCAGCAGATCCTGACGCTGATCTCGCTGAACGCCAGCATCCCCATGCCGGCGGCGCACCGTCTGCCGCAGCGGGTGATCGAGCGGGCCAGCGAGCACTTCGCGTCTTTTTCGCCGCCCTCCCTGGCGAAGGCTGGCGAGGGCTGATCTCCACCGTGACCCTAGCCTATGGCTGGGGTCCCTTCGAGGCGGAGAAGCTGCCCGTCACCCGCCTGCTCTGGTGGGCGCGCGAGGCGGTGCGGCTGAAGGCCGCGAAACCCGGAGAATCCTGACATGGCGGCCGCCGCCGGCACCCTCTCGGTCACGCTCAGCGCGGTCGACCGCATCACCGCGCCCATCGCCCGCATCACCGCGACTGTCACCCGCCTGCAGGGTCAGCTCGGCCAGGCCGGCAGCCGGCTGCGCAGCCTGAGCCAGTTCGACCGCCTCTCCGGCGCGGCGCGGCGCGTGGCGCATTCCATGGCGCAGATCGTCCCGCCGCTCTCCGCCATCACCGGCGCCGCCAGCATCGCCGGCGTCATCGGCCTGGCGAGCCGCTGGGCGGCCTTCTCCGCCCAGATGGGCACCACCGCCTACCGGGTGATGGCAACCGTCTCCAGCCTCACCGCGCTGCAGAATGCGGGGCGGCTGGCCGGCGTCTCGGCCGAGGCGGTGGCCCAGGGCCTGCAGGGCCTGGGCGATGCCCTCTCCGATGCGGTGGGCGGCCGCGACACCACGGCGCTGCAGTACCTTGGCCTGCTCGGTATCCGCATGCGTGATGCCGCCGGCCAGGCCCGCAGCGCGACCGATGTGCTGCCCGAGGTGGCGGACGGCATCGCCCGCATCGCCGATCCCCGCCTGCAGGCGCGGGTGCTGAGCGCGCTGCGCCTGCCCGAGGGCATGCTGCCCTTCCTCAAGGAGGGCTCGGCCGGCCTCCGCCGCTGGGAGCAGGATGCCCAGCGCTTTGGCGTCATCACCGAGCGCGGCGCGGAGATCGGGGCAAAGTTCGCCCAGACCCAGGAGCGCCTCAAGATGGCGGCCGAGGGGCTGGTCAACAGCGTCGCCCAGCGCCTAGCGCCAGTCATCGGCCCCATGCTGGAGCGGCTGACCGGCTGGATTGCCGCCAACCGCGAGCTGATCGCCCAGCGCGTCGAGGAGGTGGTCACCCGCCTCGCCGCGGCGGCCGAGCGCTTTGTCTCCGAGGGCGGGCTGCAGGACATCGCAGCGCGCATCGGCGACATCGTCACCGGCATCACCAGCATGGTGGAGGCGATGGGCGGCTGGGAAAAGGCCGCCATCGGCCTGGGCGCGGTGCTGACCGCCAACCTGGTTCTGCCGCTGGCCGCCATCGCCACCTCGCTCACCGCCATCGGCGCCTTTCGGGCGCCGGGCTGGATGGCCCGCATGATGGGCGGCGCGGGGCTCGGCGCGGCGGGCGCGATGGGCGCCGGGCTCTTTGGCGAACGTGCCATCAATGGCGCCCTCGGCCTCGACCATGAGGCTTATGCAGCCCAGCGCGAGCGGGGCCGGCAGGCGGGCTATGACCAGCTGACTGGCTGGCTCAGCGCCTTTGTGCAAGGCCTCCGGCGCAACACCACCCCCGGCGGCGGCGCCCAGCAGCGCTTTGGTGCCCGCGGCGGAGCGGCGTCCGGGGCCCTGCCCGGGCATGGCAACGAGGCGCCGGGCGACCGCCAGCGCCAGGCCTTTGCCTACTTCCGCAGCCAGGGCTGGTCAGCCGAGCAGGCTGCCGGCCTGGTGGCCAATCTGCGCCATGAGAGCGGTGCGGGGCTGAACCACCGCGCCGTGGGCGACGGCGGCGCCTCGCACGGCATTGCCCAGTGGCGGGATTCGCGCCTGCAGGATTTCCGCCTCTGGGCCGGCAAGGACATCCGTGAGAGCAGCTTCGAGGACCAGCTGGCCTTCGTGCAGCATGAACTGACCGCGGGCCGGGAGCGCGCGGCCGGCGATGCGTTGCGCGCCGCGCAGAGTGCCGCCGAGGCCGCCGCGACCGTCTCCCGCCGCTACGAGCGCCCGGCCCGGGCCGAGGCGGAGGCAGCCGCCCGCGCCAGCACCGCCGAGGGGCTGCTGCCACGCCTGCAAGGGCCGGCTGCGCCATCCGCTGCGGCGCCCGCCGCGGCGCCGCAGCGCATCGACCTGCGCATCTCCGGCCTGCCGGCCGGGGTGACCGCCACCACCACGACGCGCGACCCGAATGGCGGGGTGCGCGTCGAGCGCGCCATGCCGGGCAGCCTGCCATGAGCTGGCAGGACGCGCTGCGCCCGGCCACCTGGCGCGGCTTGCCCTTTGCGGTCTGGCACACCGACACCCAGGTGAGCCGCCGCGTGGCGCCGCACGAATACCCCTACCGCGACACCGCCTGGGTCGAGGATCTTGGCCGCGGCATGCGGCGCCTTTCCGTGCTGGGCTTCCTGGTCGGCGACGACTGCCTCGACCAGCAGGACCGCATGATCGAGGCGGCGGAGCGGGAAGGCCCGGGGGAGCTGATGCACCCAACCCTCGGGCTGCGCCAGGTCAGCCTGGTCAACCTCGCCACCACCTCGCGCCACGATCTGGGACGGGTGGTGGAGCTGTCCTTACAGTTCCTGGAGGCGGGCGAGCGGGTCTACCCGGAGTTCGGCCAGGATGGGCTCGCCTCCATCCTGGCCGCCGCCGACGCGGCGGATCAGGCGGCGGTGGGCGACTTTGCGGCCCAGGCCGGCGCGGCGCTGCGCCAAGGCGCGGCGGCGGCCGACCAGGCGCGGCGCACGCTGCGCGGCTGGACGTCGACCGTCACGCGCTTGTCGCTCGACGCGCGCAACCTACTCGGCGCAGCGAGTGGTCTGGTGCCAGGCGCCGACCGCGTGGTGAGCCGCTTCCTGACCGGCCCGAAGAGCCCGCTGGCGGCGCTGGACCGCGCCACCAACACCGTCAATGCCCAGCTCACCCGCGTGTCCCGCACGCAGCACGCGGTCGGCCAGGCGGTCAGCGACATCACCACCCTGGCGGATCGGCTATGAGCACCACCATCGACCTTGCGGAAGGCCTGCAGGACCTGGTCGCCACCCTGCGCGGCATCGCACCGGATCCAGCGGCGCAGATCACCTTGCTGGCGCCGCTGGCAAGGTTCACGCCCGGCGAGAGTCCTGGTGGCGGTACAGTGGGCAGAGCCATGGCCACCATGCAGGCGGCGGTGGGCGCAGCCTGCCGCCGCGCCGCGGTGGTCGCCATGGCGCGTGCCGCGGCCGCCAGCACCCCGGCTTCCTACGACGAGGCTGTGGCGCTGCGCGACCAGCTCTGCGGCCTGCTGGAGGCAGAGGAGCTGGTGGCCGGGGATCTTGGCGACGATGCCAGCCTCGCCGCACTGCGGGCGCTCCGCGGCGCGGTGCAGCAGGACCTGACGCGCCGTGCGGCGGATCTGGCGGCGCTGCGCACGGTCAGCGTGCCAGGGCCGCTGCCAGCGCTGGTGCACGCCTACCGGCTGTACCGCGACATCGACCGCGCTGAGCAGCTCGCGGCCTACGCCGACGCGGAGGACCTGAACTTCATGCCGCCGGTGTTTCAGGCACTCAACCGTGCTTAAACACGCGCTTTAATTCATCCCAGAGTTGATAATCTCAGATACTTGCAACTCTCTAAAATTTTGAGATCGTCTGAAGATCATGTGGCGTAGCTTACGCTGTAAAGCCGTTTGCGAGCGCATATGGCTGCCACATCCGGCCTAAATGGACACCATGCCAAAAATCATTGTCACCGATCTCAGCACGATGGCCGATGGAACACTCGGCGAGATGCTGCCGAATGGCTTCAGGCAGCTTGATGAGGGTGGCGTGATCCGCTGGAAGTTCACCCGTGAGGATGCAAGCGTTGTGTCATTCTGGGGGATGGCACCAGCCGGTGCGGACACAACCCTGACGAATTACCATCCTACGGGTTTTGGAGGGTGGATGGGAATAGGAGAGTACGAGACGATCGTTACTCTTACTCTGCGCGATGATAAACTGACTGCCATCTGGGATCAGGAGACATCGTGGATCATCCACAAGCACAAGGACTCGTCTGACACCTTCCTGGCTCCTGATGGGACGGAAGCCACAGCGGCCTACAAGTACAAGATCGCTGATAACGATCTACCCAACGTCACAGCCCGTTTGATGTCAGGCACGGAATCTAACAGCCCCAGCACACCAGAAGGCGGGGTGATGCGTTGGGTTTTTGAGCGAACAGATTTCTCGAAGGACATGGTGATAGAGGTCACTCCTCGGGATCTGAGCTATTTAAATGATGCGCTTCTTCCCAACCTGAATGACTGGGCAAAACCGACTTTTATCCATTTCAAGGCGGGTAGCACAGATCCTGTCTACCTCGACCTCAAGATGCCCGATGGAGACGTTTTCAACGTTGCGATAACGACTGCACTCAACTTCCGCCTGGGCCAGAATGTGACTGGAATCAAAGTTGAGGGAGTTGCTCAGGACCGGATTTCACAATCGCAGTATGGCGGCACCCAGATCACCCTCGATATCATCAACGATGATCCTGTTCCCGCCGTGTCTATCCGTGCGCTTCGTGACGCCATCTATGATACCGGCCAATCCTACGCTGAGTTCGAGGTAGTTCGTGACGGTGATATTCTGGGAAGCACCGCGGTAAAGATTGCATGGGAAGCCCGCAGTGCCTCCGGCGAAACGGTCACTCAGTACATCGACATGGATTTCAAGCTAGGCGACGTCCGGAAGACGATCAGTATGCTCGTCGGCGATCTTCCAGATGGAGTAGCCAGCGATGATCTGACGCTGCGGATTGTTGAAGCCACGAATACCTTAGGTAATGCTGCGCTGCCTCCCTGGAACACCGACATCATCAACCAGGAGTGCGCAACCGTCACCATCTTGAACAGGGACGGCTTCTTGGGCGATGAGGCTGCACGTTTTTACAACGCGGCCAACGGTGCGCACTTCCTGACAACCAGCGCTGCCGAGCGCAACCACGTCATGCAGACGATGCCTTCCATGACCTACGAGGGCGAAGGCTTCATCTCGATGAATGCCTCAGCCAAGGGCGCGGTCGCGGTCTGGCGCTTCTACGACATCTCGACCGGAAGCCACTTCTACACAGCCGATGTTGGTGAGCGTGACAACGTCACGGCGAATCTGCCGACCTTCCGAGCAGAAGGAACAGCATTCCATGCCTCGATGCAGGATGGTGCAGGTCTGACTGAGGTTTATCGCTTCCTTAACAGCCGTACCGGCGACCATCACTACACCAGCAGTGAGGCAGAGCGGGACGCTATCCTCGACGAACTGCCTGACTACGTCCTGGAAGGGGTGGCCTTCTATGTGCCCGACGACGTCAGTCGGGACCTCATCGGCTAGGCCACGTCATCTCTGACCCACTCAGAGGCCGTTTGGTAGGAGGTATCGATGTGGAATTTGATACGAAGTATTATTATTTTAATGGCTTTTATGAGTAGCGGAAACGCAAATACAAGCAGCGAAAATCCTGCAACTAGTTGCTTACGTGAGGATCATCATGAATTACTCTCCGACGTAGAAAATGATTTTAAAAATAGAAAACTTAGATCAAGACAGAAAACTGTTATAGAGAATGTTAATTTTAAGATCGACACTCTTAAGAAATTTGAAGATGTTATATCAGTACAATTCACAGCCCAATCGCTTGGAAAAGAAATCGGTCATTATGTGGCCATGTTCAACTGCTATGGCAGGATAGAATTTTCTATATTGAGTGAAGCGAAATAAAATTAGAGAATGCGCTCTTACACGTAGCGTGGTTCAGCTTGCTTTGGGCAGATCCAGCGCCTTGCGCAGGGCCGCATTGATCCGGCTCTGCCAGCGTGGCCCCGTCGCCCGCATGCGCTCGACCACATCCTGATCCAGGCGCAGCGTCACCTGCACCTTGGGATTGGCCACTGTGGGACGGCCGCGGCGGACCACCGTCTCGCCCTTCCGTACCTCGGCCTTGGCAAAGAACGCGTCGGTCAGCTCGGGCGCATCATCCGGGTCCACCCAGGTGGACGCGCCAGCGGTGTTCTTCTTTGGCATGGGCGTGCCTCATGGAAATGACCCGCCGCGCGGTGCCGCGGGGGGTCCAGACAAAGACCACGAGCCGGCTGTCCAGATAGCCCGCCGTGATGAAGCGGGCCTCACCGTAATCCATCCGGTCGTCGGGCACTGTGGCGTGCAGGCCCGCGAACACCTTCGCCGCATCCTGAAAGTCCAGTCCCCGCTCCTGCAGGGTCTTCTCTCGCTTGGCGGCGTCGAAGGTGATCCTCACCCATTAAACGTAGCTACATTTAACCCGCTCCGCAAGCGTGGCCGGCGCCCGCCGGCGACGCGGCACCCACAGGACATTCCATGCCCGACGATGGTGAGCTGACGCTCCTGGTCGAGGGCCGGCGGCTGTCGGGCTGGCAGGAGATCCGCGTCTCGCGCGGCATCGAGCGCTGCCCCAGCGACTTCGACATCACCCTGACCGAGCGCTTTCCCGGCGAGCTGGATGGCGTCACCGCGCGCCCCGGCAGCGCCTGCCAGGTGCTGCTCGGCCAGGATGTCGTGGTCACCGGCTACATCGACCGCTACTGCCCGAGCATCGACCGCAGCACGCACCGCCTGCGCGTGCTGGGTCGCGGCCGCTGCCAGGACCTGGTCGACTGCGCCGCCTGGCTGCGCGACGCCCACGGCCAGCTCATGCTGGCCAGCACCCAGGCGCTCGCCGCCCAGCTTGCCGCCCCCTTCGGCATCAGCGTCACCGCGCCCGATGGCGACGGCCTGACCGTGCCGCAGTTCAACGTCATCCTGACCGAGAGCCCGTGGGACATCATCGAGCGCGTCGCACGCCATTCCGCGTTGCTCGCCTATGAGGGCGCGGACGGCAACCTGATCCTGGCCCGCGCCGGCACCGACCGCATGGCCAGCGGCTTCCGCCAGGGCCTCAACGTCGAGGCCGCCTCCGCCGTCTTCGGCACCGACCAGCGCTTCAGCCTCTACGAGGTGGTCTGGCAATCGGTC
>NZ_JCACVY010000182.1:0-8920 GCF_058833935.1 Roseomonas sp. TS2
GGGCTCGCTCAACATCTTCACCGACAAGCCCATCCGCACCACGGCGCTCGCCGTCGAGGAGCGCAACGGCGTGCTGGTGGTGATCCCGACCAGCCAGCGCGGCGCGCCGCTGACCGAGCGCACCACGGAGAAGCGCAAGATGCGCTACTTCGAGACGCCGCGCCTGGCGCACGGCGACACCATCAATGCCTCCGAGCTGCAGGGCATCCGCGAGTTCGGCACCGAGAGCGTGCTGATGCAGCTGCAGACCGAGGTGGCGCGGCGCCTGGCCGGCCCCACCGGCCTGACCAGCAACATGGAGTACACCTGGGAGCGGCACCGCCTCGGCGCCGTGCAGGGCCTGCTGCTCGATGCCGACGGCTCGGTGCTGTTCAACTGGTTCGACGAGTTCGGCGTCACCCAGCCCGCTGAGATCGCCTTCGACCTGAAGGCCGCGACGCCCAAGGACGGCGACCTGCGCCGCAAGTGCAACGCCGTGGTGCGTGACATGCAGCGCGCCGCGCAGGGTGCCTGGGCGCCCAACACCCGCGTGCAGGCGCTCTGCGGCGACGAGTTCTGGGACGACCTGATCAGCCACCAGGACGTGGTGAAGACCTACCTCAACTGGGAGGCGGCCAAGGAGCTGCGCACCGGCGCGGCCTTCTCCTCGATGCACTATGCCGGTATCGACTGGCTGAACTACCAGGGCTCGAACGACCAGAGCACCATCGCCATCGAGCCCACCAAGGTGAAATTCTTCCCCGTGGGCGCGCCCGGCGTGTTCGAGCGCGCGCTGTCCCCGGGCGAGACCTTCGACTGGGTGAACACGCCCGGCAAGCCGATCTACGTGCTGCCGATCTTCGACCGCGACCGCAACAGCTGGTGGCGCCAGGAGGTGTACAGCTACCCGCTGCACATCTGCACGCGCCCCGAGATGCTGCAGAGCGGCCGCGCCGGGACCTGACGCACCATGGCCATCGACTTCGGCGCGCTGAACGCCGCCGTGCTGGAGGCCTTCGCCGAGCCGGAGCTGGTGGAATATCACCCGCGCGGCGTGAAGGGGAACCTTCAGGTCCGCGCGATCTTCGACCGTTTCCAGATCCAGGCGATGCTGGACGGCGACGCGCCGGTGTCGCTGATGCAGACGCAGATCGGCGTCTGCCAGGCCGACTTTCCAGCCGGCTTCGTGCATGACGCGGGTGACCGGGTGCAGATCCGGAACATCACCTTCGTGGCTCTCGACGCCCAGCCGGACGGCCAGGGCTGGGTCTACCTCCCCCTCAAGAAGGTAGGGAGCGCCGGCCCATGAGCGCCGAGGATTGGCCCTCCGCCCGGGCGCGCATCCGCCACATCGTGGTGGAGCTGCTCAAGGCCCGCGTGCCGGCGGTGCAGAAGCGGGTCTTCCGCGGCCGCACCTGGCCACTGCAGAGCCGCGAGATGCCCGCCCTGACGGTCTATGCCTGGCAGGAGGACAAGAAGGCGCCGCCCGGCGCCGGCACCTCCATCACCACCTACGACACCGAGCTGACGCTGGCGGTCGAGATCCGGGTGGACGAGGCGTCCCGCGCCAGCGAGCAGGCCGAGGCGGTCGAGGACGAGCTGGAGGCGCTGGCCGGTGCCGTCACTGAGGCGGTGCTGCAGGCGCCAGAGCTGCTGGGCCTCGATGGCCCAATCGAGCGCATCGCCGGCGTGCGGACCACCTTCGGCGTCAGCAGCAAGGACGGCGAGCAGACGCTGGGCCGCGCCCTGGTCGCCTTCGATCTGCGCTTCAGCGAGCGGTACGCGCTGCCGCCGCCCGCCATCGTCTGCGACGAGCCCGACTTCGCATTCGCGCCGCGCTTCGACGCCGCGCCGTAAAGGACACCCACCCATGAAGGTGAAGCCTGCGCCGGGTCGTGACGTGCGCGACCCCGATCTGCGCGACCTGCTGCCCGCCGAGGGTCGCGATGTGGCGCACACCGATTACTGGCTGCGCCGCCTGCGCGACGGCGACGTGGTCGCGGCGGACGAGGATTCCGATGCCGGTGAATGACCGCGTCGAGATCCAGAAGGTCGCGAACGGCTGGGTCATCTCGCCCGTCCGCCTGTCCTACATGGACCCCGCCCGCTCCGCCGAGATCCACGTCGCCCGCACGCCTGAGGAGGTGCTGGAGGCGGTGCGCGGCTTCCTGCTGACCGAGCTGGTCATCGACCCGGCGGCCGCCGAGCGCCTGAAGGCGATGGTGGCCAGCCCCACCCACATCCCCACCCAGGAGGCCCCCCGCTGATGGTCGGGTTCCGCGACATCCCCGCCGCCCTGCGGGTGCCCCTGTTCTTTGCCGAGCTGGACAACAGCCAGGGCAACACCGGCACCGAGGCGCAGCGCACCCTCGTGATCGGCCAGATGACCGCCGCTGGCACCCTGCCCGCCGGCCTGCCGGTGATCGACCAGGGCGCCGAGTGGCGCCGCGGCGCCGCCGGTGCCGGCTCCGAGCTGGCCCGCATGGCGGCCGCCTATCGTCGGCGCGACAGCTTCGGCGAGCTGCACCTGCTGCCGCTGGCCGATGCCGGGGCCAGCGTTGCGGCCACGGGCTCGGTGGCCTTCACCACCGCCGCCACGGCCGCTGGCACGCTGAACCTCTATGTGGGCGGCGAGCGGGTGCAGATGCTGGTGGTACCGAGCCAGACGCCGGCGCAGCTGGCCACCGCCCTGGCGGCCGCCATCACCGCGCAGCCCGACCTGCCGGTGACCGCCGCGGCCGCGACGGGCACGGTGACGCTGACCGCCAAGAACAAGGGCCTCAACGGCAACCAGCTGCCGCTGATGCTGAACTACCGCGGCGCCGCCGGCGGCGAGGCCACCCCGGCCGGCCTTGGTGTCACGCTGACCCAGATGACCGGCGGCACCACCAACCCGGCGCTCGACGCGGCGCTGGCCAACCTCGGCGACCGCACCTTCGACTTCATTGTCTGCCCGTTCACCGACAGCGCCTCCCTCGCCTCCATCCGGGCCTTCCTGGCGGCGCGCTGGGCCTGGGACCGGATGCTGTACGGCCACGCCTTTGCGGCGACCGCCGGCACACTGGGCGAAGCCACCACCTTCGGCCTGGCGCAGAACGACCCGCATCTGACGGTGATGCCGGCCAATGGCAGCCCGACGCCGCCGGCGATCTGGGCCGCCAACCTGGTGGGCGCGCTCGCCGTCAGCCTGCGCGCCGACCCTGGCCTGCCGCTGCACGGCCTGCCGCTCGACGTGCTGCCCCCGCCGGCGGAGAAGCGCTTCACCATCGGCGAGCGCAATGTGCTGCTGTTCGACGGCATGAGCACCCACACGGTGGCCGATGACGGCACGGTCACCACCGAGACCATCATCACCACCTACCAGCGCAACGCCGCCGGCGTGGCCGATGACAGCCAGCTCTATGTCGAGCGGATGTTCGTCGTGATGGCGGTGATCCGCGACCTGCGGGCCTTCGTCACCACCACCTTCGGCCGCATGAAGCTGGCCGATGATGGCACCGGCGCCCGACCGGGCTCGCGCATCGTCACGCCCAGCATCATCCGCGACGCGCTGCTCGGCCGGTACCGGTTCCTGGAGCGCCAGGGCCTGGTGCAGGACTACGAGGCCTTCGCCACGGCGCTGGACGTCCAGCGCAACGCCTCCAACCGCTGCCGCGTCGACGGGCTGATCCCCATCGTGCCGATCGACCAGCTGCGCCAGTTCGCCGCGGTCGTGCAGCCCCGCAACTCCAGCCAGGGAAGCTGATCCATGGCCGACAATTCGCGCCGCCTCGCAGGCCTCGTCTGGCTCTGGATCGAGGGTGTCGAGTACGAGGTGGTCTCGCAGCCGCAGTACGGCGTCTCCTCGGTCACGCGCACCACGCTCGCCAGCATGCGCGGCGTCAGCGGCTACTCCGAGACCCCCAAGCCTGGCTTCATCGCGGCGACGATCCGCGATGACGGCACCTTCAACGTGCGCGACTTCCAGGACATGACCAACGTCTCGGTCACCCTGCAGCTGGCGAACGGCAAGCGCATCAGCGGCACCGGCCTCTGGACGGTCGAGGCCGCCGAGGTGGACTCCACCGAAGCCACCTTCGCGGTGCGCTTCGAAGGCGAAGACGTGCGGGAGGGCTGATCGTGGACGACATCTACACCGACGACGAAACCGTCATCGAAGAGAAGCCGCCGCTGCGGATCCGCTTCGCGCCGTTCGAGGTCGGCGGCAAGACCTACGACAGCATCGTCGTCAGCGAGCCCACCGCCGGCCAGCTGCTGGCGATGGGCAAGCAGACCGAGGCGGTGCAGCAGATCCTGACGCTGATCTCGCTGAACGCCCGCATCCCCATGCAGGCCGCGCACATGCTGCCGCAGCGGGTGATTGAGCGGGCCAGCGAGCACTTCGCGTCTTTTTCGCCGCCCTCCCCGGCGAAGGCTGGCGAGGGCTGATCTCTGCCGTGACCCTGGCCTTTGGCTGGGGGCCGGTTGACGCGGAACAGCTGCCCGTCTCCCGCCTGCTGTGGTGGGCACGCGAGGCAGTGCGGCTGAAGAAACCACGGGAACCCTGAGCCATGGCCGCTGCTGTCGGCACCCTTTCCGTCACGCTGGCGGCCGTCGACCGGATCACCTCCCCCATCGCCCGCATCACCGCGACGGTCACCCGCCTGCAGGCGCGCCTGGCGCAAGCCGGCACGCAGCTACGCAGCGTCAGCCAATACGACCGGCTGGCCGGGGCAGCCCGCCGCGTGGCGCACTCCATGGCGACCATCATCCCGCCGCTCTCCGCCATCACGGGCGCGGCCAGCATCGCCGGTGTGGTGGGGCTGGCCACCCGTTGGGCGAGCTTCGCCGCGCAGATGGGCACCACCGCCTACCGGGTGATGGCCACCACAGCCAGCCTCAACGCCCTGCAGAACGCCGGGCGGCTCGCCGGGATCTCGGCTGAGGCGGTGACGCAGGGCCTGCAGGGCCTGGGCGATGCGCTGTCCGACGCGGTGGGCGGGCGCGACAGCACGGCGCTGCAGTATTTCGGCCTGCTCGGCATCCGCATGCGCGATGCCGCCGGCCGGGCGCGCACCGCCTCCGAGGTGCTGCCCGAGGTGGCGGACGGCATCGCCCGCATCGCCGATCCTCGCCTGCAGGCGCGGGTACTGAGCGCGCTGCGCCTGCCGGAATCCATGCTGCCTTTCCTCAAGGAAGGCAGCGCCGGCCTCAAGCGCTGGGAGGAGGATGCGCGCCGCTTTGGCGTCATCACCGAGAAGGGCGCCGCCATCGGCGCCAAGTTTGCCGAGACGCAGATGCGCCTCAAGATGGCGGCCGAGGGGTTGGTCAACTCCATCGCCCAGCGCCTGGCGCCCGTGATCGGCCCGATGCTGGAGCGGCTGACCAACTGGATCGCCGCCAATCGCGAGCTGATCGCCCAGCGCGTCGAGGAAGTGGTCACCCGCCTCGCCGCGGCGGCCGAGCGCTTCGTCGCCGACGGCGGACTACAGCGGATCGCCACGCAAGTCGGCGACATCGTCACCGGCATCACCAGCATGGTGGAGTGGATGGGCGGCTGGGAGAAGGCCGCCATCGGCCTCGGCGCGGTACTGACCGCCAACCTGGTTCTGCCGCTCGCTGCCATCGCCACCTCGCTCACCGCTATCGCCGCCTTCCGCGCGCCGGGCTGGATCGCCCGCATGATGGGCGGCGCCGGTGCCGCTGGCGCGGCCGGTGCGGCAGGCGTTGCCGCCTGGGAGTTGGGCAGCCTGCGGAGCCGGCTGCGCGACGACGCGCTGAAGCGCCTGCAAGAGGCGCAGGAGCGCGACCGGGCCGAGAATGGCGGCAAGGGCTGGCTGGACTCCGACAACTCCCTGGCCGGTTGGGGCAAGGTGCTGGTGGATCGGCTGCGCCGCAACCTGACGCCGGGCAATCAGAACACCAGCCGGGCACCGGCTGCCGGCCGCTCCGCCTCCGACCCGCGTGGCCTGCGCAACAACAACCCGCTCAACCTGACCTATGTCCCCGGTCAGCAGGGCCTTGATCCGGCAGCCCCCAGCGATGGGCGCTTCGGGCGCTACACCAGCATGGAGGCAGGCGTGGCGCAGGCGGTGCGGCAGATGCAGATCCATGCCCGCCGGGGTTTCGACACAGTTGGCAAGCTGATCCAGAAATGGGCGCCGGCGACCGAGAACGACACGGGTGCCTATATCCGCCGCGTCGAGCAGGAGACCGGCCTCAGCCGCGACACCCGCATCGACTTCACGGATGAAGCCATGATGCTGCGCCTGGTGCGGGCCATGGCGCGCCATGAGAATGGCCGCACGCCGGACGAGGCCGCGATGCAGCGCGGTGTCGGCATGGCCATCGGCCGGCCTTTACCGGTAGCGGCTCCAGCGGCACCTGCTGCCGGACCGGGCGCGTCGGGCAGCACCCCGGCAGCCTCCACGCCGCAGCGCATCGACCTGCGCATCTCTGGCCTGCCGGCGGGGGTGACCGCCACCACCACGACACGTGACCCGAATGGTGGGGTGCGCGTCGAGCGCGCCATGATGGGGAATGGGCCATGAGCTGGCAGGATGAGCTGCGCCCGGCCTCCTGGCGCGGCCTGCCTTTCGAGGTCTGGCACACCGACACTCAGGTGGGCCGCCGGGTGGCGCCGCACGAATACCCCTTCCGCGACACCGCCTGGATTGAGGATCTCGGACGGGGCATGCGGCGCCTGAGCGTGCTGGGCTTCCTGATCGGCGACGACTGCCTCGACCAGCAGGAGCGCATGGTCGAGGCGGCCGAGCAGGAAGGCCCGGGCGAGCTGATGCACCCGACCCTCGGGCTGCGCCAGGTCAGCCTGGTCAACCTCGCCACCACCTCGCGCCACGATCTGGGGCGGGTGGTGGAGCTGTCCTTCCAGTTCCTGGAGGCCGGCGACCGTCTGTTTCCGGAGTTCGGCCAGGACGGGCTCTCCTCCATCCTGGCGGCGGCCGACGCGGCGGACCTGGCCTCGGCCGGTGACTTCGCCGCCCAGGCCGGCCAGGCCCTGCGCCAAGGCACGGCGACGGCCGACCAGGCGCGGCGCACGCTGCGCGTCTGGACATCGACCGCGTCCCGCCTGTCGAGCGACGCACGCAACCTGCTGGGCGCGGCCAGCGGCCTGATCCCGGGCGCGGATCGGGTGATGAGCCGCTACCTCACCGGGCCGAAATCGCCGCTGGCGGCGTTCGACCGCGCCACCAACACCGTCAATGCCCAGCTCACCCGCGTGTCCCGCACGCAGCGCGCGGTCGGCCAGGCGGTCAGCGACATCACCACCCTGGCGGATCGGCTATGAGCACCACCACCGACCTGGCGGAAGGCCTGCAGGACCTGGTCGCCACCCTGCGTGGCATTGCCCCGGATCCAGCGGCGCAGATCACCCTGCTGGCGCCGCTGGCAAGGTTCACGCCGGGCGAGAGTTCTGGCGGCGGTACAGTGGGCAGGGCCATGGCCACCATGCAGGCGGCGGTGGGCGCGGCCTGCCGCCGCGCCGCGCTGGTTGCCATGGCGCGTGCCGCAGCCGCCAGCACCCCGGCTTCCTACGATGAGGCTGTGGCGCTACGCGACCAGCTCTGCGGCCTGCTGGAGGCGGAGGAGCTGGCGGCGGGCGATCTCGGCGACGATGCCAGCCTCGCCGCGCTGCGGGCGCTGCGCGGCGCGGTGCAGCAGGACCTGACACGCCGCGCGGCGGATCTGGCGGCGCTGCGCACGGTCAGCGTGCCGGGGCCGCTGCCGGCGCTGGTGCATGCCTATCGGCTGTACCGCGACATCGACCGTGCGGAGCAGCTCGCCGCCTACGCCAATGCAGAAGACCCGAACTTCATGCCGGTGGAGTTCAGCGCGCTCGGGACCTAGCCTCTTCCCGGCTGATCTCCCGGACGTCCGTCTCCCAAAACCACAGCGTCGGCTTTGGTAGATTGACGTCAATCCAGCTCGTCGCCACCAGCCTTAAATACTTGTATGGGCTCTTGTGGTCCAAAAGAACCCATATGCGCCCGGACACTACCGGCAGGCAGCGCCCTGCATCCATTCTATCCCTCCATGTTGCTTCATCGGGCTGGCCTACTCTTCTGACAGAAGAGAGGTATGTGGGGTTCATACATCCGATGATCCCTTCTTCATTCAGTTCATAGAAATGGAAACCGTTAGGCTCCTTCGAGGCGGCGGTACCAGGGAGCATGGTGAGGAAAAGCAAAGCGCCCAAGGCACGTAGGTGAGGCAGCGGCATTGGTCGATCCCAGATCGTGGATTGTTCCGATCCTGCCGAAAAGCAACCCATAAGGAACCAGGGATAATGCCCGACGACGGTGAGCTGACGCTCCTGGTCGAGGGACGGCGGCTGTCGGGCTGGCAGGAGATCCGCGTCTCGCGCGGCATCGAGCGCTGCCCCAGCGACTTCGACATCACCCTGACCGAACGCTTCCCCGGCGAGCTGGACGGCGTCACCGCACGCCCCGGCAGCGCCTGCCAGGTGCTGCTCGGCCAGGATGTCGTGGTCACCGGCTACATCGACCGCTACGCCCCTAGCATCGACCGTGGCAGCCACCGGCTGCGCATGCTCGGCCGCGGCCGCTGCCAGGACCTTGTCGACTGCTCCGCCTGGCTGCGCGACAGCAACAGCCAGCTCATGCTGGCCAGCACCCGGGCGCTCGCCGCCCAGCTCGCCGCCCCTTTCGGCATCAGCGTCACCGCCCCCGATGGCGACGGCCTCGTGGTGCCGCAGTTCAACCTGATCCTGACCGAAAGCCCATGGGACGTCATCGAGCGCATCGCGCGCCATTCCGCGTTGCTCGCCTATGAAGGTGCGGATGGCAACCTGATCCTGGCCCGTGGCGGCACCGACCGCATGGCCTCGGGCTTTCGCCAGGGCGTCAATGTCGAGGCGGCGGCCGCCAGCTTCGGCACCGACCAGCGCTTCAGCCTGTACGAAGTTCTGTGGTCGAGCATG
>NZ_JCACVY010000183.1:0-8842 GCF_058833935.1 Roseomonas sp. TS2
CCCTATACCCTGGCCGGTGATGACCCGGAAGCCGCAAGACCCCTCGCCCCGCCGCCGGCACCGTGCCGGCTGGTGGCTGCTCGGCCTGGCCCTGCCCCTGGCCCTGCTTGGCGCCGGCCACGCCGTGCTGTGGCGCCTGGCGGCGCAACGGCTGGAGGCCGGCTTCCAGGCCTGGGCCGAGGCCCGCCGCGCCCAGGGCTGGCAGGTGGCGCATGGCCCGTCAAGCCCGGGCGGCTGGCCGCTGGCCGCCACCCTCGCCCTGCCGGCGCCGCGCGTCGCGGTGCCCGGCGGCGCCGGATGGCAGGCGGAGGCGCTGACGCTGCGCGTGCACCTGCTGCGGCCCGGCACGCTGGAGGCGGAACCGGAGGGCCGGCAGTCGTTGCGCCTCGGCGGTGCCATCCTGCCCTTCGCCGCCGGCCGGATTCTGGCCACCCTGCCGCTGGAAGCGGGCAGGGCGCCGGACCGCGCCACGGTCACGGCCACGCAGCTCCGCATCGGCACCGGCGCGGAAGCCACGGCGGTGGAGGCCGCCAGCGCCCGCCTCGCCACCGCGCCGGATGCCAGGAAGGGCGAGGCAGCCCTGAACCTCTCCCTCTCCCTGGACGGGGTGATGCTGCCGCTGGACACGCCGCTCGGCCGGCAGGTGCAGGCGGCCACGCTGGAGGCGGTCATGACTGGCCCCCTGCCTGCCCGGGCCACGCAATGGCGCGATTCCGGCGGCGCGCTGGAGGTGCGGGCGCTGACCCTGCGCGCCGGCGAGGTGGCCGCCAGCGCCGCCGCCACCCTGGCCCTGGATTCCGCCCTGCAGCCGGTGGGCGCCGGGACGCTGCGCATCGCCGGCGCGCCGCGCCTGCTGGAGGCGCTGGGCGCGGCCGGGCTGGTGCCGCCGCGCACCGCCACGCTGGCGCGCGGCCTGCTGCCCCTGCTCTCTCGCCCCGACCCGGAGACCGGCCAGCCGACGCTGGAGGTGCCGGTGACGCTGGAGAACCGCACCCTCTCCGCCGCCCGCATCCCGCTGGCGCGGCTGCCCGCCCTCGCCTTGCCGGAGTGACGGGGGCGGCGCCGCCTCAGAACGATTTCAGCAGCCGGTCGATGTAGTCCAGCTCGCTGGCCGGCCGTTCCCGCTCCGCCCCGCGGCGGCGCAGCTCCTCCAGGATGCGGCGGCTGCGCAGCATCTCGGCCTCCTGCGGCACCTGGGTGTCGCTGCCCTGGTCGTTGGCGCCGGGCGCGTCGCGGGTGGGGCGGCCCAGCGGGTCGCGCCCCTGGTTCTGGCCGGTCATGCGGTCCTGGCCCTGGCCGCTGCCCTGCTCCTGGCCAGGCATGGCCTGGCCTTCGCCCTGGCCCTCACCCTCGCCCTGCCCCTGGCCGAACTGGCGCTGCATGGACTGCGCCATCTGCCGGCCGCCTTCCTGCAGCTCGCGGATGGCCTGCTGCTGGTGGGGCGCAGCGTCCCCGCCCTGGCCCAGCGCTTCCTGCGCCTGGCGCATGGCCTGGTCGGCACGGCCCAGCGCCTCGGGGATCTCGCCGGTGAGGTCGCCGAACTGCTGCATCAGCTCGCCCAGCGCGCGGCGCAGTGCCCGCTGCTGGCTGGCATCGCGCCGCGCCTGCTGGCCGGCCTCGCCCTGGGCCTGGGCCTGCTGGCGGGATTGCGGGGCCTGCCGCTGGCCGCCGGCATTCGGGGGCTGGGCCTCGCCGCGCTGGTGGCTGCGGTCCAGCATCTCCCCCTGGCGCTGCACCATGTCCTGCACCGCGCCCATCTGCTGCTGCCCGCGCTGTTGCTGCTGCTGCTGGCGGCGGGCATTGCCGCCCTCCGGCCGGGCGGCGACGCGGCCCTCCTGCAAGGCATCCAGCATCCGCTCCAGCTCGGCCAGCTCCTGCTCCAGCCGGTCGGTGCGGCCCTCGCGGGCGGCGTCCTGCATCTCCTGGGTGCGGCGGTCCAGCTCGCGCTGGTCCATCAGGCGCTGGCTGGGGTCGAAGGGCATGGCCTCGGCATTCTCCTGCCGCAGCCGCTCGGCCAGCGCCTCCAGGTGGCGCTGCACCGCCTCGCGCAGCTCCTGCACGCGGCGCTCCAGCTCGGCGCGGGCGGCGGCGTCGGGCGGGGTGCGCTCGGCCTCGGCCAGCGCCTCGCGCAGCGCCTCGCGCGCGGCGGCCAGGGCGCGCGCCGTGCGGTCGGTGCGGCCTTCCTCCAGCGCCACGGCGGTCTGCCACATCAGCGCCTGGGCCTCCTCCACCCCTTCCGGCCGGCGGTCCCGCTGCAGCCGGTGGCGCGCCACGCGCAGCGCCAGGAAGGTGGCGATGTCGTGCTCGAAGGCCTCGGGCGCGGCGGCGAGGCGGTCCAGCCCCAGCCGCGCCGCCTCCCGCCCGCCGGGATCGGCCGAGAGCGCCTTGCGCAGCTCCACCAAAGCGCGGGCGACGGGGTGGTTGAAGCTGCGCTCCGGCAGGGTCAGGCCGGCCTCCTCCGAGGCGCCTTCCTGCCCGGCGCCGTCGCGCGCCACGATGCGGGCGCGCACCGGCAGCCCGGCCCAGGGATGCGCCGAGAGGTCGGGCTGCGCCACGCCGCGGGGCTGGCGCGGATTGCCGCCGGAGAGCGGCAGCTCCAGCACCAGCGGCGGCGCCTCGGGGCGGGCCGCCAGGCGCAGCTCGGCGCGGGCGGCGCCGACGCCCCAGTCATCCTCGGCGCGCCAGGGCAGGCGGAGGGCGAGGCCACGCGCGGCCGGCCCCGGCGCCTCGGCGAAGGCGGCGGTGGGCGGCGCGTCGGCCTGCACGCTGACGGTCCAGGCGGCCAGCTCCCGCCCCTCCCGCCACAGGGCGAGGCGGGCGCCCTGCTCCAGCGGCATCTCCAGCGCGTGGCTGCCGGCATCCAGCGTGCGGAAGGGAATGGCGCGCGCGTCCACGCGCAGCTCGGGGGCGCCGCCCTGCCCGCCCGAGAGGGCGAGCTGCAGCGTGCTGCCCTGCGGCACCGTCAGGCTGCCGCCCTCCAGCCCGAGGAAGACAGGGGCGGCGCCGGTGTAGCCGGGCGGCGTGATCCAGGCTTCCAGCCGCAGCGCCGCCACGCCGGCGGGGGCGGCCATGAGGCTGGGCCAGAGGGCGCGGCGAAGCCGCTCGCCGCTCTCGCCGCCGGCCATGGCCAGCGCCGCGCAGAGGCCCACCAGCAGCCCGCCGCGCAGCGCCCGCCGGTCCCGCGCCGCCAGGTTCGGGCGGGGGGCGCCGATGCGCAGCCGGCTCAGCCCGGCCAGCGCGCGGGCCTGGTGGGCGCGCCACAGCGCCAGCGTCGCCGGGTCCTCCGTCGTGGCGTGGTCGCGCAGGGTGGAGAGGGGGCGGTGCCGCAGCCCGGAGGCGGCCTCGATGCGGCGCTCGGCCGCGGCGTCGCCCGGCCAGGCGAGGCCGCGCAGCCCGCGCCAGAGGGCCAGCCCAAGGGCCAGGGCAAAGCCCAGGAGAAGGAGCAGGTGGAGCCAGGGCGGCACGGCCATGAACAGGCCGGCGAGCGCCGCCACCAGGAACAGGCCGATGACGCCGAGGGCCGGCCAGAGCCGGGGCCATAGCGCCTCCCACCCCAGCGCCAGGCGCGCGAGCCGCCGCCCGCGCGCGAGGCGACGGGCCAGCGGATCGCGCCGCGCCGTCACGGGGTCAGCCACTCCGGCAGGCGCTGGTGCGCCAGCAGGTCTTCCGGGGTCTGCCGCGGACGCACGACGGCGAAGCGGGTGTCATCCACCATCACCTCGGCCGCCAGCGGGCGGGCGTTGTAGGTGCTGCTCATCACCGCACCATACGCACCCGCATCCAAAAATGCGATGAATTCCCCCGGAGGCAGGTCGGGCATGGCGCGGTCGCGGGCAAAGGTGTCGCCGCTCTCGCAGACCGGCCCGACGATGTCGGCCGGCGCCAGCGGCGCGGCGTAACGCGCGGGGCTGAGCGGCAGGATGCCGTGCCAGGCCTCGTAGAGGCTGGGGCGCAGCAGGTCGTTCATCGCGGCGTCGGCCACCAGGAAGCGGCGGCCGCGCCCCTGCTTCTGCAGCACGATGGAGGCCAGCAGCACGCCGGCGGGGCCGGCGATCCAGCGGCCCGGCTCCAGCATCACCGGCAGGCCAAGGCCGCCGAGCGTCGCCTTGATGGTGCCGGCCAGCGCCTCGGGGGCGGGCGCCACCTCGTCGCGGTAGGGGATGCCGAGGCCGCCGCCGCAATCGACGCGCTCGATCGGCAGGCCGGCGGCGCGCAGGCCCCGCACCATCTCGGCCAGCCGCGCATAGGCGGCGTGGTAGGCGCCCATGCCGGCGGTGATCTGGCTGCCGATATGGGTGGCGATGCCGATCGGGCGGATGCCGGGCAGCGCCGCCATGTGCGCGTAAAGGGCGTGCGCGTCCTCGTAGGCGATGCCGAACTTGTTGTCCGCGCGGCCGGTGGTGATCTTGGCGTGGGTGCCGGCATCGACATCGGGGTTGACGCGCAGCGCCACGGGGGCGCGCAGTCCCATGCCCTCGGCGATGGCGGCGATCATCGCCACCTCCTCGGCGCTCTCGGCGTTGAGCTGGAAGATGCCCTCGGCCAGCGCCAGGCGGATCTCGGCCGCGCTCTTGCCGACGCCGGAGAACACTGTGGCGCCGGCCGGGATGCCGGCCGCCATGGTGGCGCGCAGCTCGCCCGCGCTCACCACGTCGGCCCCCGCACCCTCGGCGCGCAGCACACGCAGCACCGCCTGGCTGTCATTGGCCTTGGCGGCGTAGTGGATGCTGGCGTCGAGCCCCGCGCCGTCCAGCGCCGCGCGCAGGGCGCGGTAGCGGCGGCGCAGCGTGCCGGCGGAATAGACCCAGCTGGGCGTGCCGACCTCCCGCGCGATGCGGGCGAGCGGCACCTGCTCCAGCAGCAGCCCGTCATGGGCGTGCAGCGAGAGCGCCGGACGGGCGGCGAGAAGGTCGGCGAAGGACGGGTCGGCGGTATCCCGCGCGACGGGAAGCGGAGCGGCCATGCGGCATTCTACTGCGCGCCCCCTGGCCACGCCACGCCCCAGCCCTACTTCCGTTGCATGACCGACCCCGCGCCGCTGATCCTCAGCCTTGCCCTCGACCCGGCCAGCCAGATCCGGCTCGACCAGTTGCGCCAGGCCTACTTCCCGCCCGAGCGGAACCACCTGCCGGCGCATCTGACGCTGTTCCACGCCCTGCCGGGTACGGCGCTGGCGGAGATCGGCGCCAGGCTCGCCGCGCTGGCCGCCGCCACGGCGCCGCTGCCGCTGCGCTTCAGCGGCTGGCGCGGGCTGGGGCGCGGCGTGGCCTGCGCAGTGGAATCGCCTGCCCTGCTCGCCCTGCGCTCCGGCCTCGCCCAGGACTGGCAGGGCTGGCTGACGCCGCAGGACCGGCAGGGCTTCCGGCCGCATGTGACGGTGCAGAACAAGGTGGAGCCGGAGGCCGCCCGCGCCCTGCTCGATGACCTGCAGGCGCGGGTGCCACCCTGGGCGGGGCTGGGGCGTGGCCTGCTGCTGTGGCATTATCGCGGCGGTCCGTGGGAGGCGGCGGGAGAATTCCCCTTCGCCGCCTGAAACCGGGCGGCAGGCTGGGTCATTGCCGGCGCATCCAGCCTGGGTCCCAATACATGCCGCGCAACCTGCCTCCGCAGCCCAACCCGCCCTATCCGCCCTATCACGACCCGGAGGCGGAGGTGGAGCAGGCCGCCGGCCCTCTGACGGCCGAGGAGCGGGAGGAGGTGGAGGACCACGCCAAGCTCCGCCCGCTGGCCATCTATGAGATCGTGCGCCAGGAGGGCGCGGAGGAGCTGGGCCGGCCCTGGCGCAGCCTGTGGTGGTCGGGCCTCGCGGCGGGGCTTTCCATCGGCCTCTCGGTGACCACCATGGGGGTGCTGCACGCCCTGCTGCCGGATGCGCCCTGGCGCCCGCTGGTGCAGAGCTGGGGCTACACGGTGGGCTTCCTCGTCGTCATCCTGGCCCGCCAGCAGCTCTTCACCGAGGTGACGCTGACCGCCTTCCTGCCGGTGCTGGCGCACCCGACGGGGCGGATGGTGGCGTCGCTGGCCCGCAACTGGTCGGTGGTGTTCCTGGCCAACATGGTGGGCACGGCGGCCTTCGCCTTCGTGCTCTCCTATGACGGGGTGCTGCCGCCCTTCGTGCGCTCGGGGGCGCTGGCGGTCTCGCTGCACATGGCGGAGCTGTCGGCGCCGCAGGCCTTCCTGCGCGCCATCTTCTCCGGCTGGATGATGGCGATGCTGGTCTGGCTGCTGCCGCTGGCCGAGACGGCGCGCTTCTGGGTGATCACGCTGGTCACCTACCTGATCGCGCTGTTCGAGCTATCGCACGTGGTGGCGGGCTCGGTGGAGGTGTTCCTGCTGGTCTTCGAGGGGCGGCTCGGGCTGGGGCAGGGCCTGATCGGGCACCTGCTGCCCTTCCTGGCCGGCAACATCATCGGCGGCTCGGCGCTGTTCGCCCTGCTCTCCTACGGACAGGTGCATGACGAGTTGGAGGAGAAGGCCTGAGCCCTCCCCTCCGCCCGCCTCAGCGGCTCGGGTAGCTGCGCGGGTAGGTGATCTCCTCCGGCGGGCCTGGGGCGCGGATCGGCCCCGGCCGGCCGCAGGCGGCCAGCAGCAGCGGCGCCAGCAGCGCCACCGCCAGCAGCCCGGCCAGGCCGCGCATCCCGCGCGCCCTCACGCCAGCCGCTCCCGCCACTCGGCGGCCATGCGGCGGACGTTCACCGGCGCCGTGCCGCCATAGGAGGTGCGGGACGCCACCGAGGCCTCGACGCTCAGCACATGGAAGATGCCGCTGTGGATGCGCGGCTCCTCCGCCTGCAGCTCCTCCAGCGACAGGCCGGAGAGGTCCACCCCCCGCGCCTCGGCCTTGGCGACGAGGCGGCCGGTGACGTGGTGCGCGTCGCGGAAGGGCAGGCGCAGCTCGCGCACCAGCCAGTCGGCCAGGTCCGTCGCGGTGGAGAAGCCGGCGCCGGCGGCCTCGCGCAGGCGGGTCACGTCGGGCTTCATGTCGCGCACCATGCCGGCGGTCGCGGCCAGCGCCAGCGCCATGGTCTCGGCGGCGTCGAAGATGCCTTCCTTGTCCTCCTGCATGTCCTTCCCGTAGGTCAGGGGCAGGCCCTTCATCACCGTCATCAGCCCGATCAGCGCGCCGGAGACGCGGCCCACCTTGGCGCGCACCAGTTCGGCCGCGTCCGGGTTGCGCTTCTGCGGCATGATCGAGGAGCCGGTGGTGTAGGCGTCCGACAGCTTGACGAAGCCGAAATACGGGTTCGTCCAGAGCACGATCTCCTCGGCGAAGCGGGAGAGGTGCGTGGCGCAGATCGAGAGCGCCGAGAGGAACTCCAGCGCGAAGTCGCGGCTGGCCACCGAATCGAGGCTGTTGCGCGTCGGCCCGTCGAAGCCGAGCGCGGCGGCCGTCATGTGCCGGTCGATGTTGAAGCCGGTGCCGCACAGCGCGGCGGCGCCGAGCGGGCTCTCGTTCATCCGCGCCCGGCAGTCGCCGAGGCGGGAGCGGTCGCGCCCCAGCATCTCCACATAGGCCAGCAGGTGGTGGCCGAGGGTGGTGGGCTGCGCCGGCTGCAGGTGGGTGAAGCCCGGCATCACCGTGGCGGCGTGCTCGTCGGCGCGGTCGGTCAGGGCGCGCATCAGGTCGGCGAGCTGGCCGTCCAGCCCGTCGATCGCGTCGCGCACCCAGAGGCGGACATCGAGCGCCACCTGGTCGTTGCGGCTGCGCGCGGTGTGCAGCCGCTTGCCGGCCTCGCCCACGCGCTCGGTCAGCCGCGCCTCGATGTTCATGTGGATGTCCTCCAGCGCCTCGCTGAAGGGGAACTCGCCGGCCTCGATCTCCTGGCCGATGGCCGAGAGGCCCTCGCGGATGGCGGCCTCGTCATCGGCGGAGATGATCCCCACATGCCGCAGCATGGCGGCATGGGCCAGGCTGCCGCGGATGTCCTGCCGCCACATCTTGCGGTCGAACCCGATGGAGGCATTGATGGCCTCCATGATCGCCGAGGGTCCGGCGCTGTAGCGCCCGCCCCACTGCTGGTTGCCCTGGCTGCGACTGTGACTGGACAAGGAAGGATCTGCCTCGTGCTGCTGGAACGCCGCTCCCTGCTCTCGCTCTTCGCGGCGGGGGCGACCCTAACCACGCTGCTTCCGGCACGGCAAGGGATTGCGGCGGAGGAGCCGGAGGGCTTCGGCAAGCTGAGCCGCACCGCACCCCGCGCCGTGCCCGCCTTCGACTTCACCGATGCCGCGGGGCAGACGCGCAACCTGGCCGATTTCAAGGGACGCCCGCTGCTGATCAATTTCTGGGCCACCTGGTGCCCGCCCTGCGTGGCCGAGATGCCGGCGCTCGACCGTGCCCAGGCGGCGCTGGCGGCAGAAGGCTGGGCGGTGCTGGCGCTCTCCTCCGACCGGGGCGGCGCGGCGCAGGTGCGCCCCTTCTACGAGCGCACCGGCGTGAAGCACCTGAAGATCTGGCTGGACCCGCGCGGCGCCGCCGCCCGCGCCACCGGCTCGCGCGGCCTGCCCACCAGCCTCGTCGTCAACCGCCAGGGGCAGGAGGTGGCGCGGCTGGAAGGCGCCGCCGCCTGGGACCACCCGCAATTCCTGGCGGCGCTGCGCGCGCTGGCCGGCCCCGGCGCCGATTCCACCACAGGCGCCACCTGACGCCCCCCTTCCCCGCCAGGAGAATATCCGGATGCCCAAGCCCAGGATCATCGTTACCGGTGACAGCGAGCAGGCGGTCGCCTTCGGGCTGTTGCAGATGCTGATGCAGGAGGGCGACGCCCCGCGCGGCCGCGCCGCGATCCTGGCGGCCTTCCGGGAATGCCTGGAGGCGGTGCGCGGCACCGGCGCGCCGCCC
>NZ_JCACVY010000184.1:0-8840 GCF_058833935.1 Roseomonas sp. TS2
GAACAGGCTGCCGATCGAGACCGGCACGCCGGCCGTCAGGGCGAAGATGATCATCGGGATGGAGGGCGGGATGATCACCCCCAGCTCGCCCGAGGCCGCCTGCACCGAGGTGGCGAAGGGCCGCGGGAAGCCGCGCCGCGCCATGGCCGGGATCAGCGTGCCGCCGATCGCCGCGGTGGTCGCCGCGCTGGAGCCGGAGATGGCGGCGAAGAACATCGCCGAGACCACCGTCACCAGGCCGAGGCCGCCCGTGGCACGCCCGACCAGCGCCTGGGCGAAGCCGATGAGGCGCTGCGAGATGCCGCTCGCCTCCATCAGCGCGCCGGCCAGGATGAAGAACGGAATGGCCGTGAGCGGGAAGGAATCGAGGGCGGCGAACATGCGCTGCACCATCGCCTGCAGCGGGATGCCGGAGGCGTGCATGGCGAGCGCGGCCGTCCCCGCCAGCGAGATGGCGATGGGCACGCCAAGCGCGAAGAGCAGGAGGAGGGCGGCGCCGATCGTGATGGGGCTCATGGCGTGTCCTCAGTCCACGGGCATTTCTGCGGAGCCGGCGGGCGGCGCGAGGGCGACGGCCAGGGTGTTCACCAGGGCGAGCAGGCTGCCCAGCGGCACGGCCGCATAGACATAGGTCATCGGGATCTCCAGCGCGCCGGAGCGCATCCCCTCGACATTGCCCAGGATGATCCAGCCATAGCTCACCATGACCGCCCAGAAGGCGGCCGAGATGGCCAGGCTGGCCCAGCGGAGCAGCCGGGCGGGCCGTGGCGGCAGGGCCGCGTTGACCACCTCGACCGAGGCGAGCATCCCCCGGCGGACGCCGATCCCGACGCCCAGGAACACCGACCAGATCAGGGCGTAGCGGATCACCTCCTCCGACCAGGTGAGCGGCGCGCCGACGATGTAGCGGGCGATCACCTGCGCGAAGGCCAGCAGCGCGAGGATGCCGAGCGTCACCGCCAGGAAGGCGAGCAGCGCCTCGTTGAAGCGGTCGACGATCCGGACCCCACGCGCCCATGGCGGGGCGCCCGGGGCGGTGGCCGCGGGCGCGACCTCGGCGCGTGGGGCGGGGTTCATGGCGCTCCTCTCCCCTCCCTTCAGCGCGCGGCGGGGGCGCCGACGGCGACCACCTTCTCGTACAGCGCGGCGATCGACGGGAAGGACGCCTTCACGAAGGCGGGCCCCACCTTGGCGCGGAACGGCGCCTTGTCCGGCTCGATCAGGGTCATGCGCTGCTCCTGCAGCATCCGGAGGAAGGCGGTCTCGCCCTTGGCGACCTCCTCGGCGGCGAAGGCCTGCGCGGCGCCGGTCGCGGCCGCCTGCACCGCCTTGCGCTGCGCCTCGGGCAGCCGGTTCAGCCGGCTGGCGCTCATCACGATGACGATGGGCTCGTAGGAATGCTCGGTGCGCACGAGGTACTTGACCACCTCGGAGAATTTCGAGCTCTCGATCAGCGAGAGCGGGTTCTCCTGCCCGTCGATCACGCCCTGCTGCAGGGCGCTGAACACCTCGCCGAAGTTCATCGGCGTCGGCGCGGCGCCGAGCGCCTTCCAGGAGGCCACCGAAACCGGGCTGTCCGGCACGCGGATCTTGAGGCCGGAGAGATCGGCGGGCGAGCGCACCGGCGCCTTGGTCGTCAGCCAGCGCGGCCCGCGCAGCCAGTAGGCGAGGACCTGCAGGCCGGATTCCTTGCGGACGGCCTCGGTGACCTCCTGGCCGATGGGGCCGTTGAAGACCTGCCCAAAATGCGCCGCGTCGCGGATCATGAAGGGCATGGCGAAGATCTTCGCCGTGTCCGAGGCGGCGGTGAGGACGCCGGCACCGCCCACCCAGATGTCGTTCGAGCCGAAGCGCATGCCCTCGACCAGCTCGCGGTCGCTGCCCAGCGTGCTGCCGCCGTAGATCTCCACCTTCACCGCGCCATTGGTCGCCTGCGCGACATCGGCGGCGAAGCGCTCGGCGGCGCGCGCATGGATCTCGGCCGCCGGCCAGACATGGCCGAGCTTCAGAACGGTCTGCGCGAAGGCGCCGCCCGGCAGCATGATGGAGGAAGCCAGCGCGGCCGCGGCGAAGGCCGCCTTGAGACTGAACATTTTTTTCTCCTGCTTTCCTGGAAGTTCCCTGTCTGCCGGAAGGCGCCCGGCGCGGCGTCTCAGCCTCCCTGCGCCGTCATCCGGTCGTAGACGCGGAACAGCGCCTGGTTGCCGTTGCTGCCCTCGCCATGCGCCCGCGCCTCCAGGTAGAGGCTCGTCACCAGGGCTGTGCCGGGCAGCGGCACGCCCTTCTGGAAGGCGAGATCGTTGGCCAGCCGCAGATCCTTCAGCTTCAGGTCGATGCGGAAGCCGGCGCTGGCATCCTTGGCCAGCACCAGCGGCCCCAGATTCTCCAGCATCCAGGAATTGGCGGAGCCGCCCATCAGCACCTCCCGCGCCACGGCCGGGTCGAGGCCGGAGGCACGGGCCAGCGCCACGGCCTCGCACATCGCCTGGATGTTGATGGCGCAGACCAGCTGGTTGCACAGCTTCACGATCTGGCCGTTGCCGATCTCGCCGACATGCACGACCTTGGTGCCCATCGCCTCCAGCACCGGCTTCGCGCGGGCGAAGGCGGCGGCCTCGCCGCCCACCATGATGGACAGGCGCGCGCCCTTGGCGCCGGCCGCCCCGCCCGAGACCGGCGCGTCCAGCATGGCCACGCCGCGCGCGGCCAGCGCCTCGCCCATGCTGCGCGTGGCGACGGGCGAGATGGTGCTCATGTCGATCACCATCTGCTCCGGCCGCAGCCGCGGCAGCAGGCCCTCCGGCCCGGTCAGCACCGCCTCGACCTGCGGCGTGTCGGGCAGCATGAGGATGACGAACTCGGCCCCCTCCGCCGCGTGGGCGAGGTCCCGCGCCAGCGTGATGCCCTGCTCCGCGAGGCCGGCCGCGACCCCCGGAACGGCGTCGTGGCCGGTGACCGCGTGCCCCGCCCTGGCGAGGTTCAGCGCCATCTCGCGCCCCATGACGCCGAGGCCGATGAAACCGATACGAGCCATGTCCCAAATTCCCATCGATGATGCCGCGGCCGCGCGGGGCGGCCTCGCCGCCCCGGGCCGGGTCAGAAGCGGTAGAGCCGGGCCGCGTTGTCGTGCAGCAACTGCCGCCGTTCCGCCTCGGGGCGGTCGGCGATGGCCAGCAGGAAGCCGTCCATGATGGCGTCGAAGCTGCCCACCAGGCTGTCCACCGGGTAGTTGCTGGCGAAGAGGCAGCGATCGGCGCCGAAGAGGGTGATGGCATCGCGGATGACCGCCACATTGGCCGCGGCGGGCCAGGGCTGGCCGGGCAAGCCCAGGCCGGAGATCTTCAGCGCCACGTTCGGCGCCCGCGCCAGCCCGGCCAGGGCCGCCCGCCAGGCGCGCAGCCCCTCCACGCTGCGGTCGGCCGGCAGCGCGGTGTGGTTGACGATGATCTGCGTCTCCGGGAAGTCGCGCGCCAGGTCGTGGGCGGCGTCGAGGTGCCACCAGGGCGTCTGCAGGTCAAAGCTCAGGCCGTGCTTCGACAGCAGCGCGTAGCCGCGCCGCCAGGCCGGGTCGTCCATCGAGCCGGGGGCGCCGCGCCTGGCCTCCTCCGGCCGCGCCGCCGCGCGCGGCTTGTGGCGGATGCCGCGCACCATGGGGCGCGCCGCCTGGGCCGCCAGCACCGCCGCCACCTCCGGGTCGTCAAGCCGCGCCTGGGCGACGCAGACGGTCGGCAGCCCCTCGCGCGCAGCGAGGCGCTCCAGCCACACCGTCTCGCCGACGGGGTTGGCCGGGTCGAACTCCGCCTCGACGTGCACGGTGCCGGCGATGCGGTGCCGCGCCGTGTCGGCGCGGTAGTCGGCCGGCAGGTAGTTGCGGCGCAGCGCGCCATAGTCGCCGTAGCGGAACGGGATCGGCTCGGCGTCGCAGAGCCAGGGGTGGTGATTCTCGCCAAGGTCCCAGAAATGCTGGTGCGCGTCGATCACCGGCAGCGGCTCCGCCGCCGCGCCGCCCGCCTGCCGCTCCTGCTCGTAGAGGCGGATGATGGAGACGATGTCGGCCATGGCGTTGCCCTGGCCGACATAGGCGCCGAAGCGCTCCGCCGCATTCCCCACGCCCGGCAGGGAGAGGCCGAGCCCGTGGGCGAAGCCCTTCACCGCCTTCAGGTCCTTCAGCAGCTGGCGCGCATAGCCGAGCGGCGGGTCGAAGGCGCGGCGCTGCATCAGCGGGTAGATGCGCTGCAGCAGCACGCTGTCGGCCAGCCCGCCGCCGAGGCAGGCGGGCAGCGCCGCGGCGTCGATGCCGGCGGCCTCGGCCAGGTGCAGCGCCTCGGCCATGGCGATGAAGCCGGAGCCGACGATCGCCTGGTTCACCACCTTCGTCACCTGCCCGGCGCCCACCGGGCCCATATGGGTGACGTTCCCGGCCAGGTCGGCCAGCACCGCCGCCGCCGCCGCCAGCTCCGCCGCCTCGCCGCCGACCATGGCGGTGAGCGCGCCCTGCCGGGCGGCGGAAGGGCCGCCGGAGATCGGCGCGTCGATCCAGCCCATGCCCGTCCGCGCGCGCAACCGCGTGGCGAAGTCTCGGGTGGCCCCGGCGTCGATGGTGGAGAAGTCGATCAGCAGCCGCGCGCCGCCCCCGGCCCCGGCCCCGACCTCGGCGACGCCCTGCTCGCCCCAGACGCAGGCCTCCACGGCGGGGGTGTCCAGCACGCACATCAGCACGATGTCGCTGCGCTCGGCCACCTCGCGCGGGCAGCCGGCCTCCCTGGCACCTGCCGCCAGCACCGGGTCGAGGGCGGGCCGCTCGCGGTTCCACACCGTCAGCGGCCAGCCGCGCTCCAGCAGCCGCAGGCTCATCGCCGTGCCCATCAGCCCGATGCCGATGAAGCCGAGGCGCGGCCGGGTGCCGGCGGGCGGCGGGCCGCCCCGTTCCGCGGCGGCGGTCACGGGCGCAGGCTCGCGGCGGCGCGGCGGGCCGCGCTTGTGGCGTGTCGGGCCATCGACGTTCGTTTCCTTCCCTGCCCTCGCGGGCCTTCCGGGCGCCTCGCCCGGGTCTTCCTTGTTGCTGGACCCTGGCACATGTCCTATTGTTGGACAAGTTCATTCCAGGCCGGATATCCATGATCCCGGCTGGCGCGGTATTCCGGGCCGGCACGACAGGAGGGTCGCTCGTTGGAGACTGGCGGTGGCATGATCAACCGTTTGCGGGAACTGCTCGGGGAACAAGGGCTGCTGACCGCGCCCGAACAGATGGCGCGCTACAGCCGCGACTGGTCCGGCGACCTCAGCGGCCGGCCGCTGGCCGTGGCGCGCCCGGGCAGCGTCGGGCATCTGGCACGGCTCGTCGGCCTCTGCGCCGAGGCCGGCATCCCCATGGTGCCGCAGGGCGGCCATACCGGGCTGGTGGGCGGCGCGGTGCCCTCGCCGGAGGGCCAGGAGCTTGTCATCAGCCTCGAGCGGCTCGACCGCATCCGCTCGGTCGATCCGCTGAACTTCAGCATGGTGGCCGAGGCCGGCTGCGTGCTGGAGACGCTGCACCGCGCCGCCGAGGAACACGACCTGCACTTCCCGCTCTCGCTCGGCGCGCAGGGGAGCTGCCAGATCGGCGGCAACGTCGCCACCAATGCCGGCGGGGTGAACGTGCTGCGCTACGGCATGGCGCGCGACCTGGTGCTCGGGCTGGAGGTGGTGCTGCCGGACGGGCGCATCTGGAACGGCCTGCGCAGCCTGCGCAAAAACAACACCGGCTATGACCTGAAGCAGCTCTTCATCGGCTCCGAGGGGACGCTCGGCATCGTCACCGCGGCGGCGCTGAAGCTGTTTCCCCGCTCCGGCCAGGTGCAGACCGCCATGCTCGGCCTGGCATCCGTCTCCGACGCCATGCGGCTCTACGCCGCCGCGCGCCGCGAGCTTTCCGACCTGCTCTCCGCCTTCGAGCTGCTGCCCCGCCGCTGCATCGAGATCACCCTCGAGGCCCACCCCGCCCTGCGCGAGCCGCTGGAGGCGCCGGCCCCGGTCTATGTGCTGATGGAGGCCTCGGCCAGCGGGCTGGTCGACCTCGCCGCGCTGATGGAGCAGTTCCTGGGCGGCTGCCTGGAGCGGGGCGCCATCCTCGACGGCGCGGTGGCCATGAGCCGGGCGCAGGCCGCCGGGTTCTGGCGCCTGCGCGAGGATCTGGTGGAGGCGCAGCACCGCCGTGGCCGGCACCTGCGCACCGACGTGTCGATCCCGATCTCCTGCCTGCCGGATTTCATGCGCGAGGCAGACGCCGCCATGGCCGCGCATCTGCCGGAGGCCCTGCCGGTGGCCTATGGCCATGTCGGGGACGGCAATGTCCACTACAACGTGCTGCCGCCGCCCGGCCTGGACGATGACGCGCAGGATGCGCTGCTGCACCGGGCGGAGGAGCTGGTCTTCGCCCTGGTGGACCGCTTCGGCGGCTCGATCAGCGCCGAGCACGGCATCGGCCGGGTCAAGCGGGAGCCGTTCCTGCGCAGGCTGGGCGCCGTTGACCGCGATCTGCTGCATGGCATCAAATCGGCCCTCGACCCCCGGGGATGCATGAGCCCGGGGCGCCTCCTCGCCGGGGACGGATCATGAGCGAACGCGTCAGCCGCCCGCCCCAGCTGCCCTCCCGCATCGCCGAGCTGGTGGCCGCCGGCATCGCCGAGGGGCGCTGGAAGCCGGGGGAGCGCCTGCCGGCCGAGCAGGCGCTGGCCGAGGCCTATGGCGTCAGCCGCAACGTGGTGCGCGAGGCGGTCTCGCGCCTGCGCGCGGACGGGCTGGTGCAGTCGCGCCAGGGGGTCGGCGCCTTCGTCGTCCGCCGCCAGGGCACCGGCGTGCTGCGCTTCGACGCCGAGGCGCTGCAGGACGGCACGACCTTCCGCAACCTCTTCGAGCTGCGCGCGATCCTCGAGATCCAGACGGCCGGGCTGGCGGCGGCGCGGCGGACCGCGGAGGGCATCGCCGCCATCACCGAAGCCTTCCGCCACATGGAGCGCGAGGTGGAGGGAGATTCGGCCGGGGTGGACGCGGATCTCGACTTCCACCGCGCCGTCGCCCGCGCCGCCGGCAACGACCAGATCGCCCGCGTGGTCAGCTTCCTGTCGGACCAGATCCGCGAGACCATCATGGTCGCCCGCACGCGCCCCGGCAGCACGGTGTCGTCGGTCATCGCCGTCACCCTCGCCGAGCACGCCGCCATCCACGAGGCGATCATCGCCGGCCTGCCGGAGGCGGCCCGCCAGGCCATGGCGGCGCACATCCACAACGCCGCCGGCCGGCTCGGCTTCGCCCTCTCGCTCTGAGGGGGCGGAAGGCCGGCATTGAAATCCGGCGGCCGCCACGGTCTACTTCCGTGGCGCCGGGACGGGGCGGTCCAGGCGGGGCGCGGGGCGCGCGACGAAGCCGGCACGGTGAGCCCCCTGCCCCGGCCACGGCCGCCCCCGGCGGGGAGGGAGCTGCGGTGGCCCAGGCGGTGGAGCAGGCCGAGGACGGAACCAGCGTCGTCGCGCGCGTCGTGGCGCTGCTGCGGGCCTTCGCCGAGGGCGGGGAGAGCCTGTCCATCAAGGACCTCGCCGGGCAGCTCGCCCTGGCGCCGAGCACCGTGCACCGCCTGCTCGACCAGCTCGTGGCGGCGGGGCTGGTCGAGCGCACGCCGGGGCGGCGCTACCGGGTGAGCGGGGAGTTCAGCCGGATCGGCGCCCTGGCGGCGCGCAAGGCCGGGGTGCTGCGCTTGGCCCGCCCGGTGATCCAGGAGGTGGCGCGGGAGACCGACGAGACCTGCATGCTCGGCATGCTGCTGCCCCAGACCCTGACCATGATGTTCGTCGACAAGGCCGCCTCGGCCCGGCCCCTGCCCTACGCGGTCCGCATGCACCGCGCCCGCTCCCTGCTCTGGGGCGCGACCGGCCTGTGCCTGCTGGCCTGGCTCGGCCCCTCGGCGGTGGAGCGGGTGCTGCGCCGTGGCGAGCCCTCGCCGCTCGACGGCCGCTCGCCCCCCGACGGCGCCGCGCTGGCCGACCGGCTGGCCCGCATCCGCCGCCGCGGCTATGCGCTGACGCGCGGCGAGCAGACGCGGGAGGCCGTGGGCATGGCGGCGCCGGTGTTCGGCGCCAGCCGCCAGATCGTCGGCGATCTCTGCCTCACCCTGCCGCAGTCGCGCTTCTCTGCCGCCGATGAGGAACGCTTCGCCCGGCTGCTGACCCAGCGCGCCGCCGCCCTCTCGCGCATGAACGGGTACCAGCCGGCGCCGCCGGCCCGCGGCTGAGCCCGCATTCCGCTGGGCGGAACCCGGGCGGCGCCCGGCATTGCCCGTGCCCATCGCCCGCCCCTAGCGTCTGCGCACCATCCACCCACCCGGCGCGGGGCGGTGCCCGATGGCCGCGACCAGGGCTGCATGGCTGCCCCCTGCCGCGCGGCGCGCCCGCGCCCCTGATCGAGGAGGAGCCTCCATGGCGGACCCCCAGCCGGCCCGGTACGACGCCCGGCAGCGCATCGCACCGACCTTCCACGACGCGGTGCCCGGCTTCCAGGCCGGCACGGACACGCCGCGCGCCTATCTGGAGCGCTGCCTGGAGACCATCGCCGCGCGGGAGCCGGTGGTCCGGGCCTGGGTCGTGCTGAACGAGGCCGGGGCGCGGGAGGCGGCCGATGCCAGCACCGCGCGCTGGCGCGCCGGGCACCCGCTCTCGGCGATCGACGGCATGCCGATCGGCATCAAGGACCTGATCGCCACCCGCGACATGCCGACGCAGATGGGCTGCGCCGCCTATCGCGGCCACTTCCCGAAGAACGACGCGGCGATGATCCAGGCGCTGCGGGCCGCCGGCGCGGTCATCCTC
>NZ_JCACVY010000185.1:0-8799 GCF_058833935.1 Roseomonas sp. TS2
CGCTTCGCCGCCGGCGTGCTGGCCCCGCTCAACCGGAGCGGCGACGAGGAGGGCTGCCGGCTGGAGAACGGCGTGGTGCGCGTGCCGCAGGGCTTCACGGAGGCCTATGCTGCCTTTGTCGCGGGCGGCTGGGGCGGGCTGTCCCAGGCGCCGGAATGGGGCGGCCAGGGACTGCCGCGCGCCGCGCAGATCCTGCTCGACGAGATGATGGCCTCCGCCAACTTCTCTTTCGGCCTCTTCCCCGGCCTGACGCGCGGCGCGGTGGAGGCGATCGAGCGCCACGCCTCGGAGGACCTCAAGGCGCGCTACCTGCCGAAGCTGGTCTCGGGCGAATGGTGCGGCGCCATGGCGCTGACCGAGCCGCAGGCGGGCACCGATCTCGGCCTGCTGCGCACCCGCGCCGAGCCGCAGCCCGATGGATCGCTGCGCGTCACCGGCGGCAAGATCTTCATCACCGCCGGCGACCACGAGATGGCGGAGAACATCGTCCATCTCGTGCTGGCGCGGCTGCCGGATGCGCCGCCCGGCGTGCGCGGCATCAGCCTGGTGCTGGTGCCGAAATACCTGCCCGACGCGGAAGGCCGACCCGGCGCGCGCAACGCCATGTCGGTCGGCGCGCTGGAGCGCAAGATGGGCATCCACGCCTCGCCCACCTGCGTCATGAACTATGACGGCGCCACGGGTTGGCTGGTCGGCGCGCCGCACCGGGGGCTGGCGGCGATGTTCACCATGATGAACGCCGAGCGGCTCTTCGTCGGCATCCAGGGGCTGGGCATCGCCGAGGCCGCCTATCAGGGCGCGGTGGCCTATGCGCGGGAGCGCCGCCAGGGCCGCGCGCCCGGCCAGGAAAGCGGTGAGGCGCAGCCGATCCTGGTCCATCCCGACGTGAAGCGGATGCTGCTCACCATCCGCGCCTTCACCGGCGCCGGGCGGGCGCTGGCGCTGTGGGTGGCGCTGCGGATGGAGGAAGCCGCCGGCCACCCGGACCCCGCCATCCGCGCCGAGGCGGAGGGCCATGTCGCGCTGCTCACCCCCGTCATCAAGGCGGCCTTCACCGATCTCGGCTTCGAGGCGGCGGTGCTCGGGCAGCAGGTGCTGGGCGGGCATGGCTATGTACGCGAATGGGGCATGGAGCAGCTCGTGCGCGATGCCCGCATCGCGCAGATCTACGAGGGCACCAATGGCGTGCAGGCCATGGACCTCGCCGGCCGCAAGCTCTCGGTGGAGGATGGCGCGCTGCCCGCGCGCTTCTTCGCGCTGGTGCGGGCCGAGATCGAGGCCGCTGGCGGCACCCCCGGCGCCGAGGCCTACACCGCGCCGCTGGCCGCCGCGCTGAAGCGGCTGGAGGCCGCCACGGCCCGCCTCACCCGCCGCGCCGCCGCCAACCCGGCCGAGACCGGCGCCGCGGCTTCCGACTATCTGCGGCTCTTCGCGCTGGTCGCGCTGGGCTGGATGTGGGCGCGCATGGCGCTGGCCGCGCTGCGGGCCGGGGGGGCCGCCACGCCGCGCCAGCGCGCCTGGCGGGATGTGGCGGGCTTCTTCATGGCCCGCCTCCTGCCGCAGAGCGTGGCGCTCGACCTCGCTTTGGCCGAGGGCGCCGCGCCGCTGCTCGCCTTGCCCGAGGAGGCCTACTGACCGCACCGACCGCCTCCGCCGCCACTGCCCGACAATCAAGAAAATCCCAGGGAGGAAACACGATGCGAGGGCTGATGATGGACGTGCCGCTGCTGGTGCCATCCCTGCTGCGCCACGCCGCGGAATTCCACGCGGACACCGAGATCGTCTCACGCACCGTCGAGGGACCCATCCACCGCACCACCTATGCGGAGACCCAGGCCCGGGTGCAGCGCCTGGCCAACGCGCTGGTGGCGCTGGGGCTGGGCGCGGGAGACCGCGTCGGCACCCTGGCCTGGAACGGCTACCGGCACCTGGAGATCTACTACGCCACGGCCGGCGCCGGCATGGTCTGCCACACCATCAACCCGCGCCTCTTCCCCGAGCAGATCGCCGGCATCATCGGCCATGCGGAGGATTCCATCCTTTGCGCCGACCTCACCTTCCTGCCGCTGCTGCAGGGGCTGGCCGGCCGGCTCGGCACGGTGCGCGCCATCGTGGTGATGACGGACGCCGCCCACATGCCGCCCCAGGCCGAGGGCCTGCCGCCCTTCCTCTGCTACGAGGCGCTGCTGGCCGGCCAGCCGGCCGAATTCGACTGGCCGGCGCTGGACGAGAACGAGGCCTGCGGCCTCTGCTACACCTCCGGCACCACGGGCGCGCCGAAGGGCGTGCTCTACAGCCACCGCGCCACGGTGCTGCACGCCATGGCCTCGGCGATGCCGGATGTCTTCGCCATCGGCGCCGCCTCGGTGGTGATGCCGGTGGTGCCGATGTTCCACGTCAATGCCTGGGGCATCCCCTATGCCGCGCCGATGGTGGGGGCCAAGCTGGTGCTGCCCGGCCCGAAGCTGGACGGCGCCAGCCTGCACGAGCTGATCACCGCCGAGGGCGTCACCTTCTCCGCCGGCGTGCCCACCGTCTGGATGGCGATGCTGGACTGGATGGCGGCGAATGGCCGCGATGCCGGCCCGATGAAGCGCGTGGCGATCGGCGGCTCCGCCTGCCCGGCGGTGATGATCGAGCGCTTCGAGGCGATGGGCGTCTCCGTGCTGCACGCCTGGGGCATGACCGAGACAAGCCCGATCGGCCTCGCTGCCTCGCCCAAGGCGAAGCACCAGGGCGCCACGCCAGCGCAGCGCCTGGCGCTCTCCAGCAAGCAGGGGCGGCCGCTCTACGGCATGGAGTTCCGCGTCGTCGGCGCCGATGGGCAGGACGTGCCGCGCGACGGCACGGCCTTTGGCCGCATGCTGGTGCGCGGCCCCTGGGTGGCCGCCGCCTATCACGCGGCGCCCGACAGCCCGGCCCACGCCACCCCCGGCTGGTTCGACACGGGCGACGTGGTGACGATGGATGCCGATGGCTATGTCGCCATCGTCGACCGCACCAAGGACGTCATCAAGTCCGGCGGCGAGTGGATCAGCTCGATCGAGCTGGAGAACATCGCCGTCGCCCACCCCGCCGTGCAGGAGGCCGCCGCCGTGGCGCGGCCCGACCCGAAATGGGGCGAGCGGCCGCTGCTGGTGGTGGTGCTGCGCCCCGGCGCCAGCCTAACGAACGAGGAGATGCGCGCGCATTTCGAGGGGCGTGTGGCGCGCTGGTGCATCCCCGACCAGATCCGCATCGTCGAGGAGCTGCCGCACACGGCGACGGGCAAGCTGCTCAAGTCGCGCATCCGGCAGCTCTACGCGCAGACGGCGGACGTCTGAGGAAGCAGGGCCGGGGGAAGGACTTCCCCCGGACCCCCATCTTTTTCCTGCAATGACAAGAACAACAGGGAGCGTGCGTCAGATGAATATCATCCTTCCACGTCGTCATCTGCTCGCGGGCACGGGTGCCGCGCTGCTGGCCGGGCGCTCCGCCCGCGCCCAGGCGAAGCAGACCATCCGCATCGGCGTGCTGACCGACATGTCCGGCCCCTACCGCGACCCCACCGGGCCGGGCAGCGTCGCCTGCGCCCGGCAGGCGGCCGAGGAGTTCATGGCGGCGCATCCGGGCATCACCGTCGAGGTGCTCTCGGCCGACCACCAGAACCGCGCCGACACCGGCTCCACCATCGCCCGCCGCTGGTACGACCAGGAGGGGGTGGACATGATCCTGGACGTGCCGACCTCCTCCGTGGCCCTCGCCGTGGCCGGCGTGACGCGGGACAAGGACAAGGTCTTCGTCAATTCGGGCGCCGCCACCACCGACCTGCACGGCGCCCAGTGCAACCCCAACACCGTGCACTGGACCTACGACACCTACATGCTGGCCAAGTCCACCGGCGGCGCGCTGACCCGCGCGGGCGGCGACAGCTGGTACTTCATCACCGCCGACTACACCTTCGGCCACCACCTGCAGCGCGACACCACACGCTTCGTCGAGGAGGCGGGCGGCAAGGTGCTGGGCGGCGCGCGCTACCCCTTCCCCTCCACCACCGACTTCTCCTCCTACCTGGTGCAGGCGCAGGCCAGCCGCGCCAAGATCGTCGGCCTCGCCAATGCCGGGGCGGACACGGTGAACGCGGTGAAGCAGGCGCGCGAATTCGGCCTCACCCGCCGCGCCAAGATGGCCACGCTGCTGATGGCCATCGCCGACGTGCACGGGCTGGGGTTGGAGAACGCCCAGGGGCTGCTGCTGACCGAGAGCTTCTACTGGGACCTCAACGACCGCACCCGCGCCTTCGCCAGGCGCGTGACGCCGAAGATGCCGGCCGGCCTGCCGATGGGGATGATCCATGCCGGCTGCTACGCCGGCGCGCTGCACTACCTGAAGGCGGTGGCCGATCTCGGGCCGGAGGCGGCACGCCGCTCCGGCCGCGCCGTGGTGGAGCGGATGAAGGCCATGCCCACCGATGACGACGCCTTCGGCGCCGGCAGCATCCGCGCCGATGGCCGCAAGCTGCACCCCTCCTACCTCTTTGAGGTGAAGTCGCCGCAGGAGAGCAAGGGGCCGTTCGACTACTACAAGCTGGTGCAGACCACGGCGGCCGAGGAGGCTTTCCGCCCTATGGCCGAGGGCGGCTGCGCGATGACGCGGGCCTGATCGGGGGGCCGCTGGGAGAGCGGCCGGGGCGGCGCTAGAAGGGCGCCGCCCCGGCGGCCTCCCGCCAGCCGGGGGGAGATGCAGGCCATGCCCAACCCTTCGCCCGCCCCGGAACGGCAGCCATGAAGGCCGTCGCCACCAGCCTGGCGCTGCCGCTGCGGCAGCTCGCCGACCCCGGCTTCCGCGCACCGCTGCTGAAGGGGCTGGGCCTCTCCATCCTCGCCTTCGCCGGGCTCGCCTTCCTGGCGGATTGGGGCGTCGGCGTCCTGGCCGGCGGCGAGGGCTGGCTTGCCACCCTGGCCGGGCTGCTGGGCGGGGCGCTGGTGCTGGTCCTGTCTGTGTGGCTGTTCGTGCCGGTGCTGCTGGCGCTGACCAGCCTGTTCCTCGACGACGTGGCGGAGGCGGTGGAGCGCCGCTTCTACCCCGGCCTGCCGGAGGCCCGGGGGGCTTCGCTGGCGGCGCAGGTCTGGGCCGGCCTGCGCATGTCCCTCCGCCTGCTGGCGCTGAGCCTGGTGATCCTGCCGCTCGGGCTGGTGGCGCCGCCCGTGGGGGTGGTGCTGTTCTGGGCGGTGGCCGCCGTCTCGGTCGGATACGGGCTGTTCGATGGCGTGGCGCAGCGCCGCCTGCCGGTGGCGGAGGCCAACCTGCTGCGCCGCGCGCGCCGCACGGAGGTGCTGGCGCTGGGCGGCGCGCTGGCCGCGCTGGCGGTGGTGCCGGTGGCCAATCTGCTGGTGCCGGTGCTGGGCACCGCCGCCATGACCCACCTGTTCCATCGCCGTTCCGATGGCGCTCCGGCCCCGCGCGCCTGAGCCTTCCGCCCGATGCCGGCTGGACGCCCGCATCGGGCCCTTTCTATACTGCCTTCGGTATACAGAATAATAGCAGCCACAAACCTGCGCCGAAGGAGACGCCCCATGCAGTTCCAGACCCTGTTCCAGCCGGCGCTGGAGCGGCCCGTGCAGGCGGCGCTGCTCGGCGCCGGGGAGTTCGGCCTCTCGCTGATCGCCCAGGCGCGGCGGATGCGCGGGCTCGACATCGTTGCGGCCTACGACCTCGACCCCGCCCGCGTCTCGGCGGCGCTGACCGAGATGGGCGTGCCGCACCGCCGCTGTTCCAATGCCGCCGAGGCGGAGGCCGCCCGCGCCGCTGGCGCCCTGGCCCTGTGCGAGCGGCTGGACGACCTGCTGCGCCTGCCGCTCGGCATGGTGGTGGAGGCCACGGGCCATGCCGAGGCGGGCGCCGCCCATGCCGAGGCCGCCATCGCCGCCGGCATCGGCGTGGCCATGGTGAGCAAGGAGGCGGAATGCGTGGTGGGGCCGGAACTGGCCCGCCAGGCCGCCGCCGCCGGCGTGCCCTACACGCTGGTGGATGGCGACCAGCCGGCGCTGCTGATCGGCCTCGTCTCCTGGGCGCGGCTGCTGGGCCTGCCCATCGTCGCCGCCGGCAAGAGCAGCGAATATGATTTCGTGCTGGACCCGGCGACCGAGACGGTCACCTGGCTGGAGCAGCGCGTGCACGCCCCCGGCATGCTGCGCCACTGGGCGCTGGGCCAGGACGCCGCGGCCACCGTGGCGGCGCGCGAGGCGCTGCTTTCCAGCCTGCCGCTGCGCACGGTGCCGGATTCCTGCGAGATGACGCTGGTGGCCAATGCCACCGGCATCCTGCCCGACCGCGACACCTTCCACGCCCCCCTCGCCCGCACCGTCGAGCTGCCGGAACTGTATGGCCCGCGTGACACGGGCGGGCTGCTCTCCGCCCCCGGCCGGCTCGACGTGTTCAACTGCCTGCGCCGGCCGGACGAGGCGAGCTTCGCCGGCGGCGTCTACGTGGTGGTGGAGTTGGCCGATGCGCGAACCGGCGCACTCTTCGCCGGCAAGGGCATCCCCGTCTCGGCCGACCGGCGGCGGGCGCTGATCTACAATCCGTCCCACCTGCTCGGCGTCGAGGCGCCGACCTCGATCATGGCGGCGGGAGCGATGCGCCATTCCATGGTCGGCCCCGACTACGCCCAGCGCGTGGACCTGCTGGCCCAGGCGACGCGCGACCTGCCGGCGGGGCATGTCCTGGCCATCGAGGGCACGCGCCATGCCGTGCCGGGGCTGGAGCCGCTGCTGCGGCCGACCATGGCCGAGGCGCCGGACGCGCCCCTGCCCTATTACATGGCTGTGGGCCTGCGTCTGCGCCGCGCCGTGGCCGCCGGCGCCGTGCTGACGCGCGACATGGTGGAGCCCCCGGCCGGCAGCACGCTGTGGCGGCTGCGCGCCGCGCAGGAGGCGCGGCTGCCCGCCGGTTGACCGCGGCCCGCTGACCGGACGATACGGAAGGCGGGCCGGCGCCGCCTTCCCGCGGCGCCGCGGAACGGACCGGATTTCCACGCATGCTGCGGCGCTTCTTCGCCTATTACCGGCCCCATCGGGGGCTGTTCCTGCTCGATTTCTCCTGTGCCGTGCTGGCCGGGCTTCTGGAGCTGGGCTTTCCCATCGCGGTGAAGCTCTTCGTCGATGAGCTGCTGCCGGGCGGCGACTGGGGATTGATCCTGGTGGCTGCCGCCGGGCTGCTGGCCATCTACCTGGTCAACACCGGGCTGATGGCCGTGGTCACCTACTGGGGGCATGCGCTTGGCATCAACATCGAGACGGAGATGCGCCGCAAGGCCTTCGACCACCTCCAGAAGCTTTCCTTCCGCTTCTACGACAACCAGAAGACCGGCCATCTCGTCGCCCGCGTCACCAAGGATCTGGAGGAGGTGGGCGAGGTCGCGCATCACGGGCCCGAGGATCTGTTCCTGGCGGTGATGACGCTCATCGGCGCCTTCATCCTGATGTTCACCGTGCATGTGGAGCTGGCCTTCCTCACCGCGCTGGTGGTGCCGGTCATCGCCTGGGGCTCGACGCATTTCGGCGCCAGCATGACCACCACCTGGCGGCAGCTCTTCGGCCGTGTCGGCGCCTTCAACGCGCGCATCGAGGAGGCGGTGGGCGGCATCCGCGTGGTGCAGGCCTTCGGCAATGAGGACCATGAGCGCGCCCTCTTCGCCCACGACAATGCACGCTACCGCACCACCAAGCTGCAGGCCTACCGCATCATGGCCGCCAGCCAGTCGCTGAACTATCTCGGCATGCGGCTGACCCAGATGATCGTCATGATCGCCGGCAGCTACTACGTGCTGAACGGGCAGCTCTCCAACGGCGCCTTCGTGGGGTTCCTGCTGCTGGTCGGCGTGTTCTTCCGCCCCATCGAGAAGATCAGCGCCGTCATCGAGACCTATCCGAAGGGCATTGCCGGCTTCCGCCGCTATACCGAGCTGCTCGACACCGAGCCCGATATCGCCGATGCGCCGGATGCGGCCCCTGCCCCACCGCTGCGTGGCGAGATCCGCTACGAGAAGGTCTCCTTCAGCTATGGGAGCGGCGCGCCGGTGCTGCGCTCCATCGACCTCACCATCCGCGCGGGAGAGACGGTGGCCTTCGTCGGGCCCTCGGGTGCGGGCAAGACAACGCTCTGCTCGCTGCTGCCGCGCTTCTACGAGGTGCAGGAGGGGCGCATCACCATCGACGGGATCGACATCCGGCGCATGACACTGGCTTCGCTGCGCGCGCAGATCGGCATTGTGCAGCAGGATGTGTTCCTGTTCGCCGGCACGCTGCGCGAGAACATCGCCTATGGCCGGCTCGGCGCCAGCGAGGCGGAGATCCGCGACGCGGCCCGGCGCGCCCGGCTGGACAGCGTGATCGCTGCACTGCCCGAGGGGATGGAGACGCTGATCGGCGAGCGGGGCGTGAAGCTCTCTGGCGGGCAGAAGCAGCGCCTGGCGATTGCCCGCATCTTCCTGCGCAACCCGCCCATCCTGATCCTCGACGAGGCCACCTCGGCGCTCGATACGGAGACGGAGCGCGCCATCCAGGAATCCCTGGCGGAGTTGTCGCAAGGACGCACCACCCTGGTCATCGCCCATCGGTTGGCCACGATCCGCGACGCGGATAGCATCGTGGTGGTGGATGGCAGCGGCATCGCCGCACGCGGGTCACACGAGGATCTGCTCAGGCAATCCCCGCTCTACCGCCGCCTGCATGCGGTACAGGCCAGAACGGCATGAAAGCGGGTGGGAAGGCCATGAGCCTTCCCACCCGGGGATTTTCATGACGCCAGGATTGGCGC